>CAYNUG010000014.1:0-27471 GCA_964400545.1 uncultured Clostridia bacterium
TTTTTTAAATACATCCATTCTGGATCCTCCAAACTAATTTTTTTCTGATCCCAATCGGGAATCAGTTGAACTGTTTTTTCTTTTTTATACGGCTTCTTGCGGAAATAAACTCCACGCTGAATTTTTGAAAAGTTTTTATTGACCATTTGTCTTTAAACGTTGCTGTGAAAACAACTTCTCCATTCAGCTTTTGCTTCCCTATCAAAGATGTATCATTAACTTTAAAACTGATAATTTTTCCATCTTCTTCTGTTTCAAAATCGTAGTAGACCAGATTATCTTCCTGGATCGTTTTAAAATCAAGTTCAGATCCGGTAAAAAAAACTTTGGAAAACTGAATATTTTCATTTTTCAGAAGATTTATCCGTATGTCCGGATTTGACGCTATCTTTATTCCCTGGATCGGCAGTATCTTGATAGACAACTCGCCTTCCATTCCCTGCCGAATTACCTTCGGTTTAATGGAAGCCACTATTTTCAGAAGGTCATCCTGTGAACTCACAGAAGTCCCGGGAATCAATAATATTATAAAAAATAGAAGTAAAATCCTGGCCATTGTTGAACCTGTTTATACTATATTCATCAAAAAAAGTCAATCCCGTGATTGCTTTGAAACCACCTCTACCCTCATGCCCTTTTTTACAGCTCTGTAATTGTTGTTATACATAGACTCGAAAATTGTAGGGGGAAGAATGAACTTTCCTGAAGATACACAGTTTAATTTTAAAACAAAATCAAAAACTGTGTTTTTCCCGGGCATGTCAAAAAACCACATGATCCTGTCATCCCGGATGTCGGTAAACATTTCTCTTCCGAGTTTCCATTCGCTCATCCACAATGGGTTTTCTTCTCCAGACAATCTTGTGTTTTCTATTTCCCATCCGGCTGGTATTACCTGGACGAGAGCCAGCTCCGTAAGGTTTCCGAAAGCATAGGGGCCGGGTCTTACCTTAAAATGACCCCAAAAAACTGTCCCCTGCTTAAGGAAGGCGGGATCAATAATTCTTCCATCCTCATTGAGCCATGTTACATCAAGACTGAGGTTTTTAGAAAGATCTTTTGCAAGAGATTTCAATGGGATTCCGTTCCATTGGAGTGTGACATATACTTTCCCGAGTTTCACCTTTTTTCCAATGAAAATCGTCAGTTTTTTTCCGAATCCTTTTTGAATCACTACCGTATGCTTTAACCCATCAAAATCAAATGTCTGCTTTTTGTTTCCTGGCATTAATATATAACCGTTTATCGGAGTATCGTCCCCTCTGAAATCCATTTTATTCCCCAGCATATATTTTCCCAGGGCAAGAAGAGAGTAGCCCAGGGTCTGAGTGGAATACCAATACCTGTCAGAAAGATTGCGAACTATTTCTTCATACACGAGATCTGCTTTATTCCAATCCTGGAAAAGTGTTAATGCTTCAAGAACAATACCTCTGTCTCTTAATGAAGAACCGAATGTCCTACCGTGATCTTTATATTCACTAACGGTTGTTTCAATACCTTTTCTTATTTTTTTCGATACACTTTTTTTCCCGGCCAGATAATATGCAGCAGATAACATCCATCTTTCTACATTGGTTGTTTTTTTGAGATCGTTTTCCATGATAAGGTTCATGGGGCCTATCTGCGGTTTACCGGCAAGCGCAAGTACATAAAGGCGATATATCCTTGAAAGCATATGATCTGTTGTAACAAGTGCCCTTGATCTTTGGAAACGCAATATAGAATTGATAAGGTCATTCGGGATGTTATAGCCCCTTTTTTTTGCTTCCACAATAAAATGGAGGCCATAGTTTGTTCCCCATATACTTGCATCTCTGTTCCCCGGCCAATAGGATAATCCTCCGGAAGGGAGCATAAATTTTCTAAGTCTTTTTATTGCAGAGTTAATATTGTCATCTACATTATCCATATCAATGGAGGAATCTTTTACAAATTCCTTAAGATATAATTGAGGAAATACGGAGGATACGGTTTGTTCTATGCATCCGTATGGATAATGAATAAGCCAGGAGAGGCGGTCCTCGAGATCAAGTTTGGACTTTCTTGATATAACAATAGAAGCCCTGTTAGTTCCCTTGAGTCCTTTGTCGGGGATTAAGAAATCTATAGATTTTCCGGGGGTTGCATTTTTCTTCTCGGATTCATAAATCCTTGGGGAGGAAGGTCTTATCTTAAGATCGACAGATCTCGAGATCTTAAATTTTCCGGATTCCCCTTTAAAAATAACTTTGCAATTACCAACAGCATTTTCCACTTTTATCTTAAACGAAGTGTCTTTTTCCCCAGTCTCCTTAAAGACAAGTTTTTTCTTATTTTTCCCTAGTACTTTCAGATCTCCCTCTGTTTTTATTGATAAGTTTACATTTCGGATCTTTTCGTTGAGTGCGAACACTGTGATAGGGATTTCAACAATATCTCCAGGTCCAAGAACACGTGGGAGTGTAGGGAGAAGCATCAGGTCTGTTTTTACCGGAACGTTCTTTTCGGCTTTTCCGAAGCTATTATGGTCGGCAGCAATGACCATGACTCTTACAGAACCGATATAGTCAGGCATTCTGAACTTGACCTTTTTTTCTCCTTTTTTCCCAGTTCTTAACGGGCCCAGGAACATCGAAACTGCTTTGAACCGCTTTGATTTCCCCGGTTCGAGTTGAGAGGATCTGTATTCTTCCATTCCTTCTTCCATCTCTCCACCAATCGAGAAGAGACGAAATATGTCCCCTTTGTTAACTGAAAGAACATATGAGAAAAGATCGAATGTTGATATGCCGAGCTTCTGTTTACTGAAAAAACTCTTCCATGGATCAGGTGTATTGAATTTTGTGAGATCAAGTAATCCTTCGTCAACTACAGCAATAGTGAACTGAACATCACTCTTGTCTTTTGTGCGGACTGATATTTCAAATTCTTTATTTGATTTTAATTCATCATCCATATTAATAATGATATTCTTTCTTGTTGATGGTTCTTCCACCATCAGGGGGATGGTCCCATATACTCTTAAAGGCCGGTCATTACCTGTTTGTGCATGGGGTTGAACTATTGAAACTGACACATATGCATTTGGGAGCATTTTATCCGTAACATCGATCTTGATCTCTCCAATTGCATCTTCTCCTTTTAATTCCCTGACCCAGGATCTTAGGATCCTATCACCTTTTTCAAGCGTTACGAGCAGTGTCCCTTTCTCGGGTTTGGGGAATGAGATCAGTGCGGTATCCCCAGGTTTGTATTTTTTTCTGTCAGTTGTAAGAATCAATGATCCTGCATCTTTGATGTTTGAAGGCGATTCTCCCCAGAAATATGAGCTGAAGAAGAATCCTGCTTTATGTCCCTCTTTCATATCTTCTTCCACTTCGATAAAATATTCGCCGGATTGTTCCGGTGTGAAAATTATCGGGATCGGAGTGTTCTTTGACGTAATGTTTCCTTCTTTAACGATCTTTGTATAATCATCTTTTTTATATCTTATCCTGAAAGATTCGAGATTGTCATATTCCCACCACCAGTAGCGGGCATTTCTGTAGATCTTGTATTTCAATGGTCTGCCTGAAATGGGTTCCCCATCCGAAGTGACAAGGATCGAATTGATGTTTACCGGAGAGCCGACCTTACTGTATCCATATTTAAAGGAGGGTCTTTCAAGACCGATATAATTTCGGTAGGGGTCAATCGGGATATATGCATTACCGGTAGTAGCTCTTCCTCCTTTTTCAAAAACCTTTGCTGTTATTTCCGCTCTTAAAGATGACGGTACGTTTGTCAGGTTGGGAATTTTCCATACAACTTGAACTTTCCCGTTCTCATCAAGTTTTCCTTCAAAGAGAGTTGAATCGGAAGATTTGAAACTCCGTAGTTCATTTGAGAAAGAATATTTCTTGAATTTTTTGAACTTTCTTGGAATATGACGGAGCAATACTGAGATTTCCGTATCGAGAAATGGAGATGGGGAACCGAAAAGATAATTTGAACTTAGTGCCAGCTTTAAAGAATCGTCAGAAGAGTTGAGCTTGGTTTTCCCCGGATCCAGCCTCACCTTAAGTCTGAATGGAACAACAGTTTCTATTTTCAGAGTGTGAAAAAAGTGGGAACTTCCCAGAGTCAATTTTGCCCGCCAGTTTCCTGTCAGATCATTTTCAGAAGTTTTCAATTTAAAGTTGTAGAACCCGTCAATACTATTTTTTTCAACAATTTTCTTGACAAGCTGGTTCCTCGGATTGAACAGTTCAAGAGTAGCGGGATGGTTTTCGGGAAATGATCCGTCATTGTTCCTTGCAATTACGGAAAGATTAATTGGATCTCCCGGTCTGTAAACACCTCTCTCTGTATAAATAAATGCTCTTGTACTATCCGTACGGCTGATTACCCCACCAGTATCAAATGATGAAAGGTTCCAGCCCATTTCTGAAGGTTTAATAATGCTTCTTTGCCCACTTTTCTCTGCTTCAACAAAAAAAACTTCTCCTTCAACTTTTTGAAGGAACAGCTTCCCATCTCCATCAGTTTCACCGGAAGCCAGTTCCTGATTCTGGAATGTTCTCAAAGTAATTTTCACTCCGCTCATTGGGGATGAATCTATTAAATTCGTTGCAAACACAAAATGTTCTCCGCCTCCCCGCTTGTATGTCAGACCGATATCACTAACTAGTACAGGTTTGGAGATATCGCCGTGTCTGTAAATGTATCCATAAGAATTCGGATTGGAATAATAATTTTTGCCACTATAGTAACCAGCTTTTTTCTTCAGTCCGGAGTAAAGCATATCCTTTCGTTTAAAGCTTAGCTCAATGATAAAGAGCCCCTTATCCTTCTCCGCAATAAGATTTCTCATATCCAGTTGATTGTTTAGCCACCTGTTTTTCACATTCCCGATAGAAAGGTCCTGTTCAGCAACCTTAACTCCGACCCGATTCATTTCGTAATAGTCGAAACCACTATTCCTGTTTTTGTTACCTGACAACGATTCTTCCTGAAGAAACTGACCCAAATTTGATTCGAACACTTTCTTTACGACTATTTTGACTTTCTTTACGTTCATGGTTCTAAAACCAATTTTTCGGTTTTCGCTTGAAGGAAGATATATTCCGGTTGAGGAAAAGCTGATCTGAGGTTTTTTGTCCTCAAAAACTACAGATCTTTTGATCTCTTTTTCAATTTTTCCTCCCCACTTGCTTCTGATTCCCTTTATTATTGCGGAATATTGCTCACCAAATTTAAAATCTCCTCCGACAAAGATGCTCTTCCCAATGGTTTTCAGTGAAATCTTCATCGGGGGATCTATTGAAACAAGCCCTTTAATATCCTGTCCTTTTTTTAGTTTATGTGAGAATCTGATCTCAAGACCGGGTTCCTGACCTTTGTCAAATTTTATTACGTTTGCAATCTTGAATTTTGTTAGTGGTTCAAGACGTATTTTTTTGACCACATCTTCTGAGATCCCAGTTCCCGATTTGTTGATCTTTATGATAAAGTTCTCCCCTTTCTTTTTTCTGGGAATTGTTTTTGAAGTAAAGACAAACTTTCTCCCAGCACTCTTTTCGCTCCAAAGTAGAGGGATTTCCCCAGATTGTGAAATAAAAGACAAGTTGTCCTTTACCGTTTCAAATTTTATATCTCCGGTAAATCCAATCTCTCCGGTATATTTCAGATTATCGGGATTATTTTCATTTACTAGAAAAAACTCTCCGAATAAAGTTTTTATTTCTCTTCCTGCTGTTTTGAAAGAGAAATCTACCGGAAGTAATTTGTCGAACGCTGAGCTTATCATTTTCAGGTCAGCCTTTGCTGAATACTCTTCATGGAAAGGCAGTCTTGAATCTGGAATAAAAATAATCGTTCTTCTATCTTCCCATTTTGATATCCCTTTTATTCTCGGTTTAAAACTAAAAACTTTTGATTTTATTTTTTTACCGATATTTTCTTCCTTTATGACCGGATCTACAAATCTCAGATATATCCTGTCCCCTGAAGAAATTATTCCGGAAGTCAAATGGCTAATTATTCTCGCCGTATCTTCAGTATATTCTATATCTTTGTTTCCGCTCTTATGTTTCTTTCCGCAGGATACTAATGAAACCAGAAAGACTGATAGAATGAATATTAGTGAAAAGTTAATTGCTGAAAGAGCTGTTCTCTTTTTTAGGGGAAATAAATTTACCATTTGTAACCTCCGAATAAAATTATAGAAAATTACTATTTTTTAATCAATCATCCGTTTGAGATACCGGTAAAGAAATTAATTGTCTGTAATGTTGAAATTTTATTGCCAATTATGTACATTATCATAATGAAATTCCTTGTCTCGATCATAATTTTAGCGGGAATTGCACTGATCGGTTCGAGAGTTACTTTCCTGAGGAAGCAGTTTGGGCTCGGGATAAGGAATATCTTTATTACCGGTATCGAATATATTCTGATCGGGTTGTTTCTGGGGGGGAGTTTTTTAAACATATTTGATGCAGATGCGATTGGGAAATTCCGTCCTTTTCTCATATTCGGCCTGGCATGGGTCGGATATTTATACGGAATTCAATTTGAGATAAAATTAATCAAGATACTTCCCCGTAATTTTTTTTCGATCACTGCTATTCAGACAATAATAACTTTTGGAATGGTTGCGATATCTATGTTTGTGCTTTTTCACTATATTTTCTTTATTCAGAAGGATAGAGCGATTTTATTTTCAGTTGTTCTTGGGATTACAGCTATGTCTACAGCTCAATCGTCACTTGCTATTGCAAATATGAATTTCAAATTCAAGGAGCGCCGGTTATTTGATATGGTCAGATATATCGCCGGTGTTGACGGACTGTTTGCATTGCTTTTTTTCTCTATCTTTCTTGCATTCACAAAGGGGGTCACTGAAACACCTTTTTTCCCTGGATCTGAATTGGCATGGGTTGGTTTAACCGTATTTACCGGATTAATTCCTGCATTGATATTCCTTCTGATGAACAAAACAGGCTACCGACATGGTGATTTCCTTCTCTTAATGACGGGTGTCATTGCATTCACGGGAGGAATGTCCTATCAGCTTGGTCTTTCACCTCTTGTAAGTGGATTGATCTCGGGAATAATCCTTGCAAATACTTGCAAATTCAGGATCAGAGCTTTGAACTTCCTTCATGATGGGGAGAAGCCGATCTACATAATCATGTTAATAATATTAGGGGCAGGCTGGAATCTTGATCATAGAGTAAGTATAATTGCCGTGCTAATATTTATAGTCTTCAGGTTCGCCGGGAAAATTGCAGGAAATTTTGTTGCAGTCAAATCATTTCAATCGAAATTCCGGATTCCTCCCGGAATTGGAATAACCCTCTTATCTGAAGGAGGAATATCTTTTGGAATAATTGTTAATTTTATGATAATTTATCCTGATCTCGCCGATCATATAATCTATATAATCCTAATTTCGGCATTTTTCTTTGAACTAATAAGTCCGAAACTGATATTGTTGTTCTTTAGGGAAAGATCAATCAGGATCAAGGCAAATAATAAGGTGAAAAATGATAAATAACAAACTGATCACTTTCACGCTTATAATCCTCGCAATGCTTGTTGTCTTCAGGGTGGGGCTTCCCCCCGGGGATGAGGGTAATATATCGCCAACACTAATTATCGGATTCATGCTTCTCTCCTCATTCGTAGTCGGATTCTTTTTTGAAAGATCAGGATTCCCAAGAATTACAGGATATATTATTTCAGGTCTTGTGTTCGGCCCTTTCATATTAAAGTTCTATACCATGGGTTCTGTTAAGGAATTGTTTTTCCTGAATAGCCTTGCTCTAGCTTTCATTGCTTTTAATGCCGGATCAGAATTAAGGCTAAAAGATATAGTTAATGATAAAAAACCGATCTTTTTTCTTACATTCGGAGTAACCATTGTAGTTTTTAGCGGAATTACCATGATTATATTGTTGATTTCGGATTTTATTCCTTTTATGAGGCCGTTCCCGTTTCCGGCAAAGATCGCAATTGCTTCTATCTTCGGTATCATATCTGTTGCCAGATCCCCTTCATCTGCTATAGCGATCATTAATGAGACCGGGGCCAAAGGGAGATATACCAATACAATCCTGAGTATTACTGTAATAATGGATGTTCTTATAATTATCCTTTTTGCATTGGTAATATCGGTTAGCTCACTCATAATGGAGCCGGGAAGTAGTTTCGAATTTTCATTTTTTTATTTTCTTGTATTAGAAATTGTAATTGCATTTGTTCTTGGTTTTTTTCTTGGAAAGTTTATTATTTTTCTCCTTAACAAAGTTAAGGTTGAGTTTTCGGTAGTAATAATTGCTCTTGGGTTTTTTGTGATAAAGTTCACACATTTTGCAGGAACTTTCATAAGCAGAAATTATGAGATGAATCTTAATATAGAGCCTCTTCTAATATGTATGGCTGCAGGGTTTACAGTCCAGAATTTCTCAAAGTATGGCGATATTTTTCTGAAAAGGATGGATAAGATCTCAATACCGGTATATGTGGCTTTTTTTACAATAACCGGAGCTTCTATTAATCTTGATATTTTGAGAACGGGGTGGATCCTGGGACTTATCATTTTTATCTCCCGGATCATTATGATATATATCGGATCATTTATTAGCACTAAAGCCGCAGCTGCTGAAAAAAAAATACAGGATAACAGTTGGCTGGGGTTTATAACTCAGGCCGGGATCAGTCTTGGGTTGCTTTCTGAAGTGTTAAGGAGATTTCCGGAGACCGGCATCCACATTCAGGCAATTCTGATCGCTACAATAACACTCAATCAGATTGTTGGTCCCATAGGTTTTAAGTATGGCCTATTCCGTGCGGGAGAAACGTTTTTGAGCAGAAAGGAGAAGAATAAAGATGAAAGGCCTTATAAAGACTTGACTTGAATATCCGGAATTAATAATATAATTATTGGGGAACAAAATGAAACTTACCGATTATCTTACGGCTGATAATATAAAAATTGGTATTGAAAAGAACAGCAAAAAAGAGATAATTAAAGATCTTCTTGGGGTTGCAGTGTCGGTCTCTCCGGATCTGGATACGGAAGAAGCTTTGAAAGGATTGCTGAAAAGAGAAAATGTCGGTTCAACGGGGATAGGGAATGGGGTTGCGATCCCTCACTCCGGGATAAAGAACTGTTCGAAGATCCTTCCTGTAATTGCTATTTCCGGAGATGGTCTGGATTATGATTCGCTTGACGGAGAGCCTGTCCATATTTTCTTTTTGATCCTCTATCCTGAAGAGCAGATAAGCATGCAGTTGAAATTCCTTGCAAGGGTTTCGAGGCTCCTGCGCATTAAAGATCTAAGACAATCGTTATTGCACAGTTCAACACCGAATGAAGCAATAAGTGTTCTGAGAAAATATGAATCGGAGCATTTTACTTAAGAATAAATGAAGATCGCAATAATTGTACTTAACCGGATAGAGTTACTCGAGGACCTTATGTCTGCATTTCTGGAAATAGGACTTCCTGATGCAAATGTAATAGATTCGGTGGGCATGAAACATATTATCTCACATGAGATTCCGATATTTGCAGGTTTGATGAATTCTTTTACCGGGAGTAGTCCGAAGAGCAAAACGATTCTGCTTAGGGTTGAAGACGTGCAAATTAACAAGTTAACTGAAGTTGTAAAAGATATATGTAGTGATCCCGATGAACCTGATAGCGGCTATATTCTATTTTTTCCCGCAGAAAATTTTATTGAATTTTAACAAAGTTTCTTCAAGTGTTTTCAAGAGTGATCTCTAACTCGATTATTTTGTTATACAGCTCTTCCTCGTTGTTAATATCCGAAACGGCTTCAAGAACGTCAAATTTACTGACTATTCTTGCAATTCCCGCCAATGACTTCAAATGAAAACTTACATATCTGTCATTGCTCATTATCAGAAAAACAAGTTTGACATCAATATTATCGGGTGCTTTATAGGGCATTCCGTCTTTAATGAGAGCAACACCTACTAAAAAATCTTTAAATTCTTCGCTAAAAATATGAGGTGTTGCCACTCCTTTCCCTATTGCTGTTGACTGGATTTTTTCCCTTTTCACAAACAGTCGTCTTATCTTGTTATGATCTTTTATAATCTTCTGTTTCTTTAACAATTTGGCAAAGGCATCATAAAACTCATATGTATCACTAAAATTTTCCGCCATCAAAAATGTGTCTTTATTAATGACATTGGCTAATTTCATCACATTCTCCTTTTTATATCATCTTCAGTCCCAAAGATCAGGTCTCTCCCTGCTGATATCAGGAAAAGATTAAGATCTTCATCATTTTCAAGTTTGAATGGTGTTCCCCATGGATCGATTATATGGCTCTCTGTTTTTAAATAGAAAGGGACAAGTTGATCCATGATCTCCGGATATTCATTATTATCCATAAAATATGAATTGATCGCATTCTCGATAGCAGATATCTGTGAAATAACCAGGGTCTTTTTTGATCTTTGGGGTGTGTCTACCATTTTTTCAAGAGCGGACTGCTCTCCTTTTGCTTTGTCACATCCGTAAAATATAACTAGCAATAATAGGATCAGAATAGTTAATTTTTTATTGTTCACAGAAAAATTTTATAATAGTAAAAAAAAATTTACAACATTAATCAAAAATTGAAATATGTTATAATTTACCAATGCAGTATCAAGAAGATTTTATTGTTGGTTTGCTTAAACGACTAAAGTTGTTTTCTGATCTTGATTCTTCAGCCCTTTTAAAACTTTCATCTATTTTTAATGAAAAAGTATTTAAAGAGGGAGATATTATTTTTACTGAGGATAGTATCGGAAATTCCATGATGATAATTACGTCGGGAGAGGTCAGGGTTTCACAGAAATCAGATCCCGATAATGAAGAAGCATTAATCGTTTTAAAAAAAGGGGATCTTTTCGGAGAGATGGGGCTACTCGAGGACCTTCCCCGTTCGGCGACGGTTATTGCTCACTCAAATGTCGTAATGCTGGAGATAAAAAGAGAAGATTTTCTTGAATTTCTGAAAAAGGACAGTGATTCCGGTGTAAAGATCCTGATCAAACTATCAAAGATTCTTTCTTCCCGCCTTAGAGAAACGGATACGAAACTAAAAACTTTTATCAGTCTCACCAAATGGTTTTAATTCTCAGGGACTGATCTTTTATAATGTCATCTTACAACAAAATTGATGCTGAGGCCTGGGAAGAAAAGATAAGATTTTTCAAATCAAATTTCAGCCAATGCAAACTTTGTCCGAGGGAGTGTGGAGCTCAAAGAGAGTCAGGTGTTCCCGGTGTTTGCCATGCAGGGAAAGATCTCCGGATTGCATCATATAATATTCACAATGGTGAAGAGCCACCTATATCAGGAAGAAATGGTTCTGGGGCCGTTTTTTTTTCAGGTTGCACAATGAAATGTGTTTTTTGCCAGAATTTCCCTATATCACAATTCAATAATGGCAGGAACTATTCGATAAACGAATTGTCGGAAATTTTTCTGGAACTTGAAAAAAGAGGAGCACATAATATAAATCTTGTCTCTCCGACACCTTACCTCTTCCATATAGTAAAGGCTTTAAGAATTGCATCGGATAATGGACTTGAGATTCCGGTCGTCTACAATTCCGGTGGCTATGAAAAGGTCAGTATAATTAGAGAATTGAACAATATAGTTGATATTTATATGCCAGATTTCAAATATTCCGATGCTGATTTGGCAAAAAGATTTTCAGGAGTTGTTAATTATCCAAAAATAGCATTTGAGGCGATTTCTGAAATGTACAGACAGACCGGATCTCTTATGATTGACAAAGACGGGATAGCGGTAAGGGGGATTATAATACGTCACCTTATACTTCCGGGACATATTTTAAATTCCAAAAATATTCTAAAAAAAATTGGCAGAAGTAAACTAAAAGATGCATATCTAAGTTTGATGAGCCAATTCTTTCCGGCTTATAATTCCACTACGGATGAATATTTATCCAGAAAGCTTGTGCCTGAGGAGTACGAAGATGTGAGATCGTATGCGATTTCGGAAAAACTTGAAAAGGGGTGGTTTCAGGACATCTGATATGATATTTCTGTGTCTATCTTGCTGAGAATAGTAGATGCATTTCCTGAAATTCCGATATTTCCGGGAGGTACATCAGATTCTCTTTTGTTTATTCTTATAAGGACAGAGTCAAACATATTGATAAATTTTTCAGACATATATCTTACCGTGGGTACGGCTGTCCCCGCTCCGCACTCCAGTACAATCAGTTTTTTCAACCCCAGCCTCTGTCTCCAATCAAGCATTCGCTCATGCTGAATGTGAGTTCTGTCAGAGATCCAGTTCCAGTCGCCGAACATAAGAATGTTAGGTCTTGCCACTGCCCCACATTTGCCACAAACCGGAAGTTTTCCCTCTGCTCTCATTGTCTCTGTATCAATATTTATACTGATCTCATCAGCGCTCCATGTATCTGTGCATGATGATGAACATTGAAGAAAATTAATTGAACCATGGCACTCTTCGATCTTATCTTCGGGAAATCCCGCTTTCTGGAACTGTCCATCCACATTTGATGTGAAAATAAAATAATCGTCATTTTTTAATTCTGTCCATTTTTTAATAATATTAAATCCAAGGTGCGGAACTGTTTTTCGGTATAAATTGAGTCTGTGTCCGTAAAAGCCCCATGCAAATTCAGGGTCAGAACGAAATCCTCCGGGATTTGCCATCTGGTAAAAATTCAGGCCTAGATCCCTATAGGGAGGATAGGCATTCCAGAATCCTTCATCTCCACGAAAGTCAGGCAGACCGGAATCAACACCAATCCCAGCTCCGGCTCCTACAAGAATTGCATCTGCATCTATGATAAAGGTCGCAGCTTCTCTGATCTTGCTTCTGTCGTATCTCACTCCATGTTAATTACTCTTAAATTGATAAAAAATCAAACAAATTTAGATAAACCATTGTGAACGGCATATTTTTTAGTATAATTCAATTTAAAATATTATTAGGGGGAATAAAATGAAAAAACACAATTTTTATGCGGGTCCGGCAATCTTACCGCAAAAAGTTCTTGAAAAAGCCAAAGCGGAATTAACTGATCTTAACGGGATCGGGCTTTCTGTAATGGAGATTAGTCACAGGTCAAAAGAGTTTGATAAGATCATTACAAGTGCGGAAGAAAATTTCAAGAAATTGCTCGGTATTCCCGACAATTATCATGTTCTGTTCCTCCAGGGTGGAGCAAGCTTGCAGTTTGGCATGATCCCGATGAATCTCCTCAACGGTGGAAGTGCAGATTATATTAACACAGGCGCCTGGGCAAAAAAGGCGATCAAAGAAGGCAAGATCTTCGGAAAAGTGAATATAGCCGCCAGTTCAGAGGATAAAGATTTTTCATATATCCCAAAAGAATTTAAATTTTCTGATGACAGCAAATATGTTCATGTTACGTCCAACGAAACTATTGGCGGAGTTCAGTTTCACACATTTCCAGATACGGGAAATGTCCCGATGATTGCAGATATGTCTTCTGATATAATGAGCAGAAAACTGAATGTTTCCGATTTCGGGCTTATTTACGCGGGAGCCCAGAAGAACATCGGCCCTTCGGGAGTGACACTTGTTATTATAAGGGATGACCTTGTTCAGAGTTCAACTGAAGGCATTACCACTATGTTGAGTTACAAAACTCATGCAGAAAAAAAATCTATGTATAACACACCTCCTGCATTCGGAATATATCTTATTAAACTTGTAACAGACTGGCTGATCGATCTTGGTGGTATTGAAGAGATTGAAAAGATAAATGAAAATAAAGCATCACTCCTGTACAATAAAATAGATTCCGGAGATTTTTATAAAGGGACAGCGGAAAAAGAGGACAGGTCGAAGATGAATGTTACATTCAGGATGAGATCAGAAGAACTTGAAAAAAGATTCGTTGATGAAGCAACCGCATCAGGATTGATTGGATTGAAAGGACATAGAAGTGTCGGAGGATGCAGAGCATCTATATATAATGCACTTCCCATAGAAAGCGTCCAGGAACTTGTGAAGTTTATGGACGAATTTGAAAAGAAGAACCGATAATTATCTAAAAATTTTAAGCTTCCGGATTTATTGTTTGCACAAAAATGGATAAAAATATACTCTCAACAAAGAAAATATTCAAATTCTGGGTTCCGCTTGCTGCAACCTGGTTGATGATGTCGATGGAAGGTCCGTTTCTGTCAGCTGTCATTGCCAGGCTTGGTTTTCCCAAATACAACTTAGCTGCTTTTGGTGTAGCTTTTTCTTTTGCTCTTATCGTTGAGGCGCCAATAATTATGCTTATGAGCGCCTCGACCGCATTAGTGAATAACCGGAATGATTATTTTTCGCTCAGAAATTACACTTTTATGCTGAATTCAATTATTACGGTAGTCATGATAATCGGGATGATTCCTTCCGTTTTTCATTTTATTGCTCAGGATATGATCGGCCTTCCCCCGAATATTGCAAATCTAACTCACTTTGCCTCAGTATTGCTTCTTCCCTGGCCTGCAGCGATCGGATTCAGAAGGTTCTATCAGGGGTTGCTAATTAAAAACAACCTGACCAGGCTTATTGCCTACGGAACAATAATAAGGTTGATTTTCATGGCTTCCACAGCGCTTTTTCTTTTTTCACTCAAGGTCAGCGGGGCTTATATCGGAGGCGCAGCACTTTCTGCCGGTGTAATTGCAGAATCGATCTTTAGTAGATTTGCAGTTAATGGCACGATCAAATCTATTATTGGCAGGTCAGAAGAGATAAGTAAAAAAAAGAAGCTGAATTTCAGATCAATTTCAAAATTTTATTTTCCATTGGCGTTAACAACCATTCTTGCTCTCGGAGTACATCCGATGGTGACTTTTTTTATGGGGAAGAGCAGATTTCCTATCGAATCACTTGCTGCACTTCCGGTCATAAACTCCCTTATATTTATTTTTAGGAGTCTCGGTCTGTCATATCAGGAGGTTATAATTGCCCTGCTGGGAATGAATGAAAAGAATTATGAAGGTGTTAAAAAGTTTGCACTCTACCTCGGGACCTTTATATTCGCATCTCTTTTACTGATCCTTTTTACTCCTGTACTTCACATATGGTTTCAGAATGTCTCGGGATTGTCTCCGGAGCTTGTGGAATTCTCAATCCTTCCTGCCCGCATTCTGGTAATTCTTCCACTTCTTACGTTGCTGATCTCATTTCAGAGAGCACTTCTGGTGCAGACAAAGGAAACCTCCCCGATAAAAGGAGCTTCTTTTTTGGAAATAGTAATGATTCTTTTTACACTCTATATAACGGCGATATGTTTCAGCCTTCCCGGTGCTATCGCAGCAGCGATCTCCTACACGGTCGGCCGTCTCTTCGCAAACTCCTACCTCTTGCCCTCTCAATTTAGAGCAATCAATTCCTTAAAAAATCAATAATTTTGTACACAAATATTAGGGACGGTTCTCATATTTGTGTACACTTTTGAGCAAAGTGAAGTTTATAGTCCTGTATAGTGTTTGAGTATATTCCTTTTTAGTTTACAAAAAAATTCCATATTTCAAAACACTATCCCCGGTATTCGTTTGTGTAATTGCAGACAATTGGATAGAATATCTTTTAATTGGTGAAATGGTAATTATGGATAACAAAACATTTGAGATAAGGGTCCGGGGTATTGTTCAGGGGGTCGGGTTCCGTCCTTATATTTACAGGATCGCGAATGAATTATCATTAGTTGGAGAGGTATTAAACGATACCGAGGGCGTTCTGATCAGGATAAATGCAAAAGTATTTGAGATTCCCGGAATAGAAATGAAGATTAGAAGTGAATCTCCTCCACTTTCCACAATCAACTCTATTGAGACAAAAGAGATCGATCAAATAAATTTCACAGAATTTAAGGTGGTAAAAAGTGAAATTACCAGCCGAAAAAATGCTTTTATTCCTCCGGATACTGCAATTTGTGAAGATTGCAGAAAAGAACTTTTTGATAAGAATAACCGGCGTTACAGATTCCCTTTTATCAATTGTACGAATTGCGGTCCAAGATTCAGTATCATCAGGGACATTCCTTATGACAGGAAACAGACCTCGATGCAGGAATTTCCCATGTGCTCTGACTGCAGGGAGGAGTATGATGATCCTTCTGACAGGAGATTTCATACAGAACCGACAGCCTGTCCTGTCTGCGGTCCGGAATATTTTCTTCTTAACAAAGAAAAGGAACTAATAACCGATAATATCTCAGAAATATTATCCGAGTGTGTGTCAATGCTGAAAGACGGAAAAATACTTGCAGTTAAAGGTGTCGGTGGTTATCACCTTGTAGTTGATGCAGAGAATGACAGAGCTGTAAGGATGCTGAGAGAGAGAAAGCAACGCCCTTTTAAGCCCTTTGCTTTAATGGTGAGGGATATCGGAATTGCAGAAGAATTTCTTTATATTTCGGACAAAGAGAAAGAACTTCTTCTTTCTAAAGAGAGGCCCATAGTAATTCTAAGGGAGAAGAAAAAAATTGTTTCTGAAGAAATAGCTCCCGGATTGACACACCTGGGAATAATGCTTCCATACAGCCCTTTTCAGAATCTCCTGTTTGATGTTGCGGGGGAAATGGTAATGATCATGACCAGCGGGAATATTAGTGATGAACCTATAATTTCTGATGAGGAAGAATTATTTGAAAAATTAGGAGATGTATCTGATTATTTCATAACCTCAAATCGGGAAATAGTTCAGCAGACAGATGATAGTGTATTGTTCGTCAACGGGAAAATTCCTTTTATGATAAGGAGAGCAAAAGGATTCGTTCCCGTCCCGTTTTTCTCATCTGAATCAGCACTGGATTTCTTTGCTTCCGGTTCCGATATAAAGAACAGTTTTGCCCTCTCAAAAGAAAATCTGATATTTATGAGTCAGCATATAGGTGATCTGGAAAGTCCGCTTACAGAGCGAAAATATATCAGAACAATTGATCATTTCAAGAATCTTTTTCAGATAGAGCCGTCTGTATTTGTTTCAGATCTCCACCCGGGCTATTTTTCAACAAGAATCACTGACAGATTATGGAAAGAGTCAGGAGGGGAAAGGATAAAGATCCAGCATCACCATGCTCATGTTTCTGCTGTGCTTGAAGAGAATGAGGTCGAAGAAAAAGTGATCGGAGTGTCATTTGATGGTACCGGATTCGGGACTGATGGTAATATTTGGGGCGGGGAATTTCTGATCGCTGATAAAAAAAGTTATAAAAGAGCTGCTCACTTCAGCTATTTCCCTCTTCCGGGTGGAGAAGCAGCCATAAAGGATGTGTGGAAGATCGGACTTTCCTTGCTTCACACAGCTTATGGCCATGACATATTTCCCGATAACATAAAAAGAAAAGCCGTCTCCGAACTGATCGAAAAAGGGATAAATTCCCCTCTATGTTGCAGTGTGGGGAGATTTTTTGACGGAATATCTTCACTACTGGGTTTTTCAGATTCAATTTCAACCGAAGCAGAAGCGGCTCAACTTTTGGAGGAAGCAGCTTTGAGGTCGGAAAGTCCGCTTATATTTCCACTTGAGATATTTGTTGGATCAGGTAAAGAACCTATGGTGATAAACAGTTCAAATCTTGTAAGAGATCTAATTGTAAATATAGAAAAGGGAATTCCGGCTGATGATCTTGCTATGGCCTTTCATAATTCCATATCAGATATAACGGTAAAAGTACTTAAGCTTTTAAGGGAACAGACGGGTATCAACAAGGTTGCTCTATCCGGAGGTGTATTTCACAATAGGCTTATTCTGAGTAAGATAATAAAATTATCGAAACTGGAGAAATTTGAAATCCTATTACCAATAAAACTCCCATTCAATGATGGGGCCATAGCATTCGGGCAGATAGCTTCAGCAAAGGCAATGCGATCAGATTAACTCTAAGGCAGATCCTCAAAAGTCTGATAATTTAAAAGTTCTATTTTTTTATCAAGATCTCTTGAGGTTCTTCTTATAAGTCCACCAAGTACTTTCCCGGCTCCAATCTCGGAATATTTCTCTATTCCTTTATCATTTAGCATTTTAAGAACTGTCGAATGCCATAAAACCGGCCTGGATACCTGCCTTCTGAGCCCGTCCCTCACTTTTTCTTTATCTGTTATCTCTTCCACATCAACATTATTGATTATTGGAAACGAAAGATCTCTGAAATTAATTTTGTCAAGATCCACGGATAATTTTTCTTCCGCTGGAATCATCAGTGTGGAATGGAACGGGGCTGATACAGGAAGCATTACAGATTTCGGGGCATTCAGTACTTCTACAGCATTTTCTACAGCATCCTTGTCTCCCGATATCACGATTTGAGATGAACTGTTCCAGTTTGCAATATTGACAACCCCTTCCAAATTTTTCATTTTTTCTCTAATCTGATCAATATCAAGTCCAATAATAGCGGCCATTGCTCCTTTACCTACAGGAACTGCTTCCTGCATATATTTCCCCCTCTTATGAACAAGCATTACTGCATCCTCGTAGTCGATACCTCCTGCACAGAGTACTGCAGAGTATTCTCCAAGGCTATGTCCTGCTGCGAGTGCGGGTTCCTGTCCCAGAAGATTGAAAAGGATATAAGATACTGTTAAAAGTGCTGGCTGGGTATTGTGGGTGAGTTTCAACTCCTCCTCGGGCCCTTCAAAACATATTTTCATAAAATCATAACCGAGAATCTCGTTTGCTAATTTAAATGTTTTCTTTCCAAGGTCGCTTTTTTTAAAAAGTTCTTTTCCCATTCCCACATATTGGGAACCCTGTCCCGGGAATAAAAATGCTGTATTGTCCATTATAGATGATCTCCTTTCCGACCGATTTTATCATTAATGTCCACGCAATTCAATTTTACTTCTGAGAATTTCACGAAAAGTAAAAAATGGTTACAAAAAAGAGAGCCGGGTTGATTTTTAGGGCGTGCTTCCAAAGTAAAAGTATGAAAGTTTCATAAACTGTCCTGTATTTCAGGAACTTTTAATATATTTATTCGTTTAATATAAATTGGAGGTTGTTATGAAAACGAAATTATTAATTGTCTTTATTATCATTTTTTTAACATTACCTATTTTTACTTTTGGATATAAATATGAAAAGACTATCGATAAGTCATTCGTCGTAGATTCAAACTTTGATTTCGAATTGAAAAACTGCAATGGTAATATCGATGTGGCAACATATAAAGGAAACAAAATTTTGATTAAAATAAGGAAATATTCTAATAGTTCTGGCTCTTTTGAGAAGACGAAAGTAATCTTTAAGAAGAGTGACGGAAAGCTTAAAGTTAGTATCAAAAGACCGGGGAATAATTGTAGAACCTCTTTCGAATTTTACATAAAACTTCCACGAAATCTTTCACTTACTGTAGTTGAAACGATAAACGGTAGAATCGGAGCCGATGGAATATTTGGGGATTTTAGTGCCAAAACAGTAAATGGAAGACTTTCCTTTGAAGGAGTTTTAGATGATGCAAAATTTGCAACAGTGAATGGAAGTATAGGTGTTTACCTTGATAAGCCATTATCGGGTGATCTCAGTATTAGGTCTGTCAATGGTTCAGTTAAACTGGAGCTTGACAAAAATTCGAGTTTCTTTCTTAGTTCAAAAACAACAAATGGCTCAATCAAGAGCGATTTTGGTCTTCACAGGACAAAGAGATTTATCGGTAGCAAAATGGATGGCGTTGTTAATGATGGAAAGTTTGATATAAAGATACAAACAGTAAACGGAAGCGTCAAAGTTCTTGAAGATTAGAGGAACTGGAAAATAGCACCTTTATAATACCAATTTTCATTTTGTCTGATATAATAGCTTTATGAAGCGAGAGATCTTTGTAGGAAATGTAGGAATAGGGGGCAAGCATCCCGTTTCGATCCAATCAATGACAACGGCAAAGACGAGTGATGCTGAAAGAACCATTGATCAGATAAAAAGGCTTTATATCGCCGGATGTGAGATTGTCAGAGTCGCAGTTCCTGATATCGAATCTGTAACATCACTAAAAAAAATAATTGCAGGATCGCCTATCCCTGTTATTGCAGATATCCACTTTAACCCGGATCTTGCCTTGGGATCAATCAGGTCCGGAGTTGCCGGAATACGGATAAACCCGGGAAATATCGCAAATAGAAGTAAATTGTCCGATATTCTAAAATCTGCTTCCGAAGCGGATATTCCAATACGAATAGGCGTGAATTCTGGATCCATAGAAAAAAAATATCATAAAACCGGGATGTCAAAATCTGAAATGATGGTAAATTCCGCTCTCGATAAAGTAAAGTTTTTTGAAGATTCGGATTTTTTGAATATAAAATTATCTTTGAAATCTTCAGACATCAGGGAAACTGTAGACGCATACAGGCGAATTGATAAGGAATGTGATTATCCTCTCCATCTTGGCATTACCGAAGCCGGAACACTTTTTTCGGGAACAATCAAATCATCTATCGGTATTGGCAGTCTCCTGATTGATGGAATAGGGAACACTATCAGAGTTTCTCTCACTGATGATCCTGTTGAAGAAATTAAAATTGCTGATGAAATTCTTAAAAGTCTGGGGTTGCGTGAAAGAGGAATTGAGGTTATCTCATGTCCGACATGTGCCAGAGTAAGTGTTGATCTGATAAATATTGTAAAAAGATTTGAAAAAAGGATCGCTGAGATGAAGCTGAATAAAAATATAAAGATAGCGATCATGGGTTGCGAGGTGAACGGGCCCGGAGAAGCTCAGGATGCGGATATAGGAATAGCCTTTTCAAAAAGCAAGGCTTACCTTTTTAAAAAAGGCAAAATGATCGAAAAGTTGAATCCAGAAAATTCTATTGACAGACTCCTGGAAATTATTAGGAACTTTTGATCAGAGTTTTGCCAGACTTTGATCAAGATCTTCTATTATATCCTCAACATCTTCCAAACCAACAGAGATCCTTGTGAGTTCGTCCGAAATTCCTGCTTTCAATCTTTCTTCCTTTGGTACTCCGCTATGGGTCATTGAAGCCGGATGTTGAATAAGAGTATCAACCGTACCGAGGGAGACTGCCAGGGTCATCAGTTTTATTGAGTTCATCAATTTTTTCCCTGCTTCAAAACCTCCTTTCAGATCGAAAGCCAGAACTGAAGAAAAACCGCTCATCTGTTTTTTGGCAATTTCATGTCCTTCGAAATTTGGAAGTCCTGGATAGTAAACTTTAAGAACCTTTTCATGGTTCTGAAGATATTCTGCGACCTTCAGTGCGTTGATGTTGTGTTTCTCCATTCTCAAAGACAAAGTTTTTATTCCTCTGAGACAAAGATAGGAGTCAAAAGGATTGGCATTTCCTCCTGTAAGTTTTACAAAAGATCTGATCTTGTTATGAATCTCTTCTGTTCTTCCGACAGAAAAGCCCATAACAACATCGCCATGACCGTTAAGGTATTTTGTGGCTGAATGCATGATCACGTCAGCACCGAACTCAAATGGTTTCTGAAAATATGGTGTAGCGAATGTATTGTCAACAACGAGTAATGCATCAGCATTTTTTGCAATTTCTGAAACACCCTTTATGTCAGTAACATTAAGGGTCGGATTTGCAGGTGTTTCAATATATATTAGTTTAGTATTTTCGTTTACACTATTTTTGAATTCTGAGATGTGCCCGCTTTTTACTACCGATGTCTTAATTCCATATCTGCCAGCGAATTCTGTTAATAGTGTTGTTGATGATCCATACAATGTATCAGAAACAACAATATGATCTCCGGCTTTGACGAATGGGAAAACACTGGCAAAGACCGCAGACATTCCGGAGCTTGTCGCAGTAGATCCGAATCCACCTTCCAATCCTGCAACTACCTTCTCCACAGCATCAATAGTTGGATTTCCGAGTCTTGTATATATGTATCCATCTCCCTTACCGGAAAAAAGTTCGGCTCCATGTTCCGGGGAATCAAAATAGAATGTAGAGGTTTGAAATATGGGAAATGAATGCGCATTAAATGGTTTTTTGTGACCTTCGAGATGAATCTGATTTGTGGAAAATTTGTGGTTTTTCATAAAATCTCCTATTGTAATATTATAGCTGAAAACAGGGGTTCATTCAACCAGAATCAATATATTTTTTAACAATAAATATTCTGACAGAAACAGGCACTTAAATTCTTTTGTTAGTCTAAAAAGATCTTTTGGAAAATCAATTGAAATGATTGCTAAAGATCTGTGAAATCTTTGATCTTATTCTTCAATCTGATAAATCTTTTCTCGAAATCTTTTCGCTGTCCTTCTGATATTTCTGCGAGTCTGAGTCCCTTTTCTACAAATTCGAGGGCTCCTGTAAAATCTTTTTTCCTGTGTTCAAGGTAAACGGACATCTCCCTGAATGCAAGCTTGTCCCCGTGGTCTGAAAGTTTTTTCCATAAGCTTTCTGCTTCTTCATATAACTTCTTTTTCTTTTTTATAAGCGCAAGTCTTTTTATTGACTGGGCTATAATTTCCTCTCTTTCTGCATATTTATTCAAATAATTATAGGATTGTTCAGCATTAGACAGGAGACCGGATCTCTCATTTAGCATTGCGACTCCGAGGATTTCACCTTCATCAAAGGTTGTGGAGACATTATTGACATATTTGCAACCCAAGAGGAGAAGAGCCGAGAGTCCTACAATATCAAGGGCGTTATGTTCGGCAATCTTTTCGATCATAGAAAAATTTCCTGTTCGTAGATACTCAAAATATAATCCCGGGATAAGACTTCCATCGACATCGTCGTCTCTTGAGATATTTAGAAGAATATCTCCCAGATATCCGAGTTTTCTCGATTCAAAAGTATTTTTCCATATTATTCTTGCCGGGCTTAAATAATCGAGATGTGGGAGATTCAGTAATGGGAATTTTTTTCTGTTCAAGACATATCTGGTCTCCATTAGCGGATAATCGAACGATTTTCCGTTGTATGTTACAACTCCGGAAATATCGAGCTCATCAAGAAAGCTGTCAATTTCTTCGAGAAAAAGTGATTCTCTGGCCGGATTATTTAGGATAAAGATCCGAACCTCAAAAGAATCACTTTCAATGAACCCGAAACCAAGCATAAAAGGGATCGTTCCTGTACCTCCGGAAAGTCCGGTTGTCTCGGTGTCAAAATATAACAATTTTAGCGGATCGATTTTTGCTAGTGCAGGATAATTAAAAATAGTAGAAATAGTGGCACTTCCAATTCTCTTCCATTCATGAAGTATAACCTCACCGAATACAGAATTAAGCGGATAATTGTAATATATGATTTCAAAATCTTTATCAAATTTTATATTTTTGGAAGGAGTGTCTTTTTTTTTATTAGAAAATTTGTTTTTTAAATTTTTATTTACAAGTTCTTCGAGTTTTTGTTTTGTTGATATACGAGGTTCTTCACTTGTAGGCTCATCCGTACTTTGTCTTTTTTTCCCGGTAATGAAATCTAATTTCTTTTTAAGATCTTTCATTTGTTTTAAGCTGAAACAATATTACCACAGGAATAAGCTGAAATTGAGAATTCGGTTGATAGCTTATATATTTTTAATCAATGATGAAGTTTATTGGATTAACGGCTTTACCCATGAAGCGTACTTCATAATGAAGATGAGGAGCAGTACTCCTGCCTGTGTTTCCAACAAATCCGATCACCTGACCTCTTGTTACCCTGTCTCCTTCCTTAACATTGAAAGCAGACAGATGACCATAGCGGGTAGTGTATCCGAAATTATGATCAATAATTATCATTTTGCCGTAATATTCTCTGTATTCTGCAACCAATATAACCCCGTTTGCAGGAGCAATTATTTTATTGCCTGATTGAGTGGCAATGTCCTGTCCGTAATGGAAACTTCTTTTTCCAGTAAGAGGATGGATTCTGCTTCCGAAAGAATTGGTGAGATATCCCCGGGTAGGCCATATTGATGGAGTGGAGGCTAATCTTACCTTCTGTTTATCAATGACGTTTTCAACAAATTGCAGGGCATTCTCCATTTTTCTTGCATTAATACTGTCGTTTCTCGATCGATCCAATATATTTATTTTTTTGGGGGGAGCCTTGATATCGAGACTGCTTTCTATGAGTTCAACATCTGTAGAAATATCAGCTATAGGTCCGCCGCCTGTTCCGATCTCTTTTAAAGCGGAAGGGGATGTCAACCCTGCAGCTATTAGAATTCTTTTCTTGAAATTCTCCATTTTGGCGAGACTTCTCTGTGTCCTTTCAACGTTCTTTGTGAGTTCTGCAATAACTTTCGTTTTTCTTTCGTTTTCTACTTCTATGCGTCCCATTTTTTGACGGTCAATAGACATGGTGAGATAATCAAATATTACAAAACCGAAAAGAGCGACAAGAACAACTACTGCTACGAGAGAATTCCTGATAAATTTGGAGGACAAAAAAAATTCTTTGTTAGTAGAAGTGGCATCTGAAACAATTATTATCGAATAAGATTTATTTTTTGCTCTCATTTTACCATCGACTTATACATTATTGGAACTATAAAGTCAAGATATAGACTGCTCTTTAAAAAAAACATCTTTCTTTTCTTGACATTTTTATTAGAAAAATGTTAAAAGTTTATTAGCAGGGGGGATTATGAAGAAAAATGTTGTACTCGCAGATAATAGTTATACCATCCGAAGAATTGTAGAACTCTCTTTTTCAGACGAAGAAGATATAGAGCTTGTCAGCTATGAAAATGGTCAGGACATTTCAGATAAGCTTCTTGAATTAAAGCCCTTAGCAGTACTGGTCGACATCAAGCTTCCCGATATGAATGGATACGAAGTATGCAGATTTATCAATGAAAATGATGAATTGAAGAATACCAAGGTGTTTTTAATAAAAGGGGGATTTGAACCTGTCGATGAAGAACAATTAAATGGACTTAAATATGAGGATTTTATAACAAAACCCTTTGATTCCAAAGCGCTGGTTATTACTATAAAAAGCATTCTTGATGAATCTGAAGAAGAACCCGCTCCAACGGAAGTGGTTGATATCCCTTCTTCAATGCCAGAGGAGATATCAGAGATAAACAACATAATGGAAAAACCTGACCCAATAGATTTTGCCGATGACAGGAACACTGTGGATCCGGGAGGACCGTCTGATGATCCAGACTCTCCTGATCCCGAAACTTCTGTTAAAGATGAAGTTCTTCCATCAGAAGAGATAACGCAGGGATCGGGTATCGGGGAGGTCGAAGACAAGCTTTCTCCTGAAACGATAGAAGATATTGCAAATCCTTTTAAAGAAGATCCGATCGGTTCATCCGGAATGACTGCAGAAGAAGAGGAAGCCGCTGTTAAAGAAAATATAAGAATTCAGGAGGATGAACTAGATATAGGTTCATTGACAATGGAAGAGATCAATATCCAGAAGGAGATCGACCAACAAAATCAAGTTGATACAGAACCCATGTCGATAGATCCTGTTGATACAGAACCCATGTCGATAGATCCTGTTGATGATGAAAGCCATGAGGTTAGTACAAAGGGAGAAGAAAGTGCCGAAATTCCCGGAGAAGAGAGAGATAAACTTGATCCTTCTTTAAGCAACATGGATTCATCAGACCTTGAGAACGTGTTTTCAATAGATGATACCGGTTCAAAGAATATCTCTTCAGACCCTGTTGATGAATCCATTCCCAATGAAAACACAAAAGAGGAAACGAAGGAAAGATCAGATGAAATAAAACAGGTTCTGGAAAGACTGGAAACAGAGAGCCATGAAAAGCCAGTCCCGGAAACTTCAGAGAAAAAAAATGCGGATGCTGATCCAGTGGAACAGATGGCAGGCTTGACAGATCTTCAGGGCAACAATAAAATTCTGGAGAAAGTAGAAGACAAATTAACCGTTTCTGTAAAAGAGATTTTATGGGAGATTGTTCCACCGCTTGCAGAAAAGATTATAAGAAGTGAGATCAACAAATTAAAGAGTGATATAGAGAAAGAATATAAGTAATAATTCATCTCTTTGTTTTGGATTGACCCGATTTTAACAGCAGACGGGATTTTTGAAAAACGAAAGATCATTCGGAGAAATGAATAAATGGAAAAGAACTACGATATAGCAAAAACAGAAGATGGATGGTATGAGAGGTGGGTCGAGAATGATCTTTTTAAAGCTGATAATACTAATGACCAACCGGTATTCTCAATGATTCTCCCTCCACCGAATATAACGGGATCACTTCACATGGGGCATGCTCTGACTTTCACAATTCCTGATATTATTATGAGGAAAAAGAAGATGGAGGGGTTCAATACACTCTGGCTTCCCGGGATTGACCACGCAGGTATCGCAACACAGATGATAGTCGAAAAGAATCTCAGGAAAGAAAAAGGAAAAACCAAGGAAGATATCGGGCGTGAAAAATTTCTGGAAGAAGTGTGGGCTTGGAAAGAAAAATCAGAGAGCAGGATAGTGGAGCAGGTTTCAAAACTGGGGCTAATGCTGGACTGGAGCAGGATGAAGTTTACGCTGAGTGAAGAGATGAACAAGGTTGTAACGGATGTATTTGTTAAATTGTACAAAGAAGGAAAAATATACAAGGGTACATATATGGTAAACTATTGCCCTTCATGTAAAACGGTATTGTCAGATCTCGAAGTAGATCACAGAGAAGTGGAGGGACGTCTTACTTATATTAAATATCCATTAAAAAATGATTCCGGAAAATTTATAATAGTTGCGACAACAAGACCCGAGACGATGCTAGGTGATACCGGAGTAGCTGTAAATCCTGATGATGATCGGTATAGAGATCTGATCGGTGCCGAATTAACCCTTCCGATCTCCGGGAGGATCATTAAAGTAATTTCTGATGAACAGGTTGCTTCAGATTTTGGAACGGGGGCGGTAAAAATCACTCCGGCTCATGACCCTCTTGATTACAATATTGCTCTTAAACATAATCTCGAGAGCAGAATGATTATTGACAAGGAAGGGAAAATGACCGGTGATATTCCGGAAAGATTTATTGGAATGAGTCGTGAAGAGTGCAGAAAAGAAGTATTGAAAGAATTAGATGAGTCTGGATTAATAGATAAAGATGAGGCCCATATTCATAATGTTGGTCATTGCCAGAGATGCGAAACGATCGTTGAGCCGAATGTTTCTATGCAATGGTTTTTAAAAACTGAAGAAATGGCAAAACCGGCCATTAAGGTCGTCGAGGATGGAGACATTGAGTTTATCCCAGGAAAATGGAAGAAAATTTATTTCAACTGGATGAATAATATTCAGGATTGGTGCATTTCAAGGCAGCTTTGGTGGGGGCACAGGATACCGGCCTACACTTGTCAGGTTTGCAGTGAAATGGTAGTTGATTCAAAAAAACCCGAGATCTGTCCAAAGTGCGGATCTCCAAAGATCGTTCAGGATTCGGATGTTCTGGATACCTGGTTTTCCTCTGCTCTGTGGCCGTTCTCCACTTTGGGGTGGATGGATGGCTCAAGAGATTTT
>CAYNUG010000015.1:0-26860 GCA_964400545.1 uncultured Clostridia bacterium
ATTGAGTGGAAAGAGATCTATGCCGGAGAAAAAGCATATAAAAGGAACGGATCTTATCTTCCAGATGAGACTCCGGAACTTATCCGTGAATACAGAATCGCAATAAAAGGCCCTCTGACAACTCCTGTGGGTGGAGGTTTCAGAAGTCTTAATGTGTCTTTAAGACAGATACTTGATCTCTATGCCTGCATCAGACCTGTAAATTATATTAAAGGTGTCCCGTCTCCGATGAAAAATCCGGAGAAGTTGTACATAGTTCTCTTTAGAGAGAATACAGAAGATGTATATGCGGGAATAGAGTTCGAATCGGACTCGATGGAAGCAGATAAGATAATCGCGCTGTTAAAGGAGTTCGGGAAAAATCCGAGAGAACATTCAGCTATTGGAATAAAGCCAATTTCAGAGATGGGGACAAAGAGACTCGTCCGGATGGCGATCAGGTATGCAATTGATAATAACAGGAAGTCTGTTACTCTGGTTCATAAAGGGAACATAATGAAATTCACTGAAGGCTATTTCAAGAGCTGGGGTTATGAGTTAGCTAAAGAAGAGTTTAGAGATAAGATCGTTACTGAAGAGGAAATGTGGGAAGGCGCGTCAACAGAAGGGAAAATTCTGATAAATGACAGGATTGCCGATTCAATGTTTCAGCAGCTTTTACTCAGACCGGATGAATATGATATCCTTGCGACGCCTAACCTGAATGGAGATTATTTATCTGATGCAGGTGCAGCTCAGGTAGGTGGTCTGGGAATGGCTCCGGGATCAAATGTCAGGGATGATATTGCTTTATTCGAAGCGACGCATGGAACCGCACCTAAATATGCAGGTCAGGATAAAGTAAATCCGAGCTCCCTTCTGCTTTCCGGTGTAATGATGCTTGACTATATGAATTGGAATGAAGCTGCAGAAATGATCAGAAAAGCTCTGGAAAAGACTATCCTTCAGAAAAAAGTTACATATGATCTTGCTAGACAGCTTGATAATGTCACTCCGATGAAAGCATCCGAATTCGGAGATGCAATAATAGAAAATCTTTGAAATAAGGAGTTATTATGAAAAAAAGAATTTTTGTGAAAACTAAAGAGTTAAAAGATTTTACCGTTAATATTTTAAAGAACCAGGGACTTAGTGAATCTGATTCTCAGATCACGGCATCGGTGCTTCTTTCTGCAGATAGAAGAGGTATTGAATCGCATGGAGTGGCAAGGTTGAAGAGATATGTTGATGGTATAAAGAATGGTATAATAAAACTATCTCCTGAAATAAAAACCATAAAGGAAACTCCAGTCTCACTTGTTGTAGATGGTGGTGGCGGTATGGGTCAGCCTATAGCTTTTAATACAATGAAAAAATGTATAGAAAAGGCTAAGACGAATATGATTTGTTTTGCATCCATAAGAAATTCGAACCATTACGGAATCGCAGGTTTCTATTCTCTTATGGCACTTGAAGAAGATTTCATAGGTATTTCTCTTACAAATTCTGCCCCACTGGTGGTTCCAACTTTTGCCAAGGATGCAGTCATAGGAACTAATCCTATATCCGTCGGTGTTCCCGCAGATAAGCAGAGACCTTTTTTGCTTGATATGGCAACTTCAACCGTCCCTAGAGGGAAGCTTGAAGTTTATTCAAGAAGTGAGGAACCCATACCTGATTCATGGGCTACGGATGAAAGAGGGATCCCAACGGATGATTCTCTGAAAGTTCTTGACAATCTCCTGAATAGGAAAGGAGGAGGGCTTCTTCCTCTTGGAGGTGGGACAGAAAAGACCGGAGGTCATAAGGGATATGGTCTTGGAGCGATAGTTGACATATTTTCAGGAATATTATCATCTGGCGCAGTTGGGAAAAATGTTTACGGAAAAAAGGGGAAGCCACCGGAAGTAGCACATTTTCTTGGTGCGATAAATCCCGAAGCTTTTATGGGAACGGATGAGATCAAGAAAAATATGGATTCATACATAGAAATGCTGAAAGGTGCAAATAAAGCCGAAGGTCAGGAGAAAATTTATATAGCAGGTGAAAAAGAATTTATTGCCAATGAAAATAGTGGTGAAAAACTGAGTATTCAGCGTAAGGTTTTTGATATCCTTAACAGCCTTGGGGAGGAGTTTGATCTCGAACTGAAAGGTGAATAAGATGAAGAAATGTGAGAACTGCGGACATGAAATGAAACCTGAATATAAGTTCTGTCCTAATTGCGGTTGTCCGGGTGAGGACAGAACGAATCCTCATTATTGGGAAAAACAATCAATGCGAAGCAGAAGAAAAGGGAAGACCCGTAATGCCATTGAAGCAAACAAGAAATACATTGAGATAGATGACAAAGATCCCTTTGCTTATAAAAATCTTGGAGACCTTTACTATTATACGGGGCAGATCGGACTTTCAATTGAGAACTATCTTAAATCTATTGAGCTAAAAGATGATTTTGCTGATACTTATTACTATCTTGGTATAAGTTATTACAGATCCGGAAAGATAAGAAAAGCTGTGAATAGTCTTGAAAAATGTCTGGAGTTGAATCCGGACTTTGTTATCGCTTATTACTGGCTTGGGATTACATATTATCACGAAGGAGAGAGGCAGAAGGCAATAGATTCTTTTGAGAAGCTTATTGTGCTTAATCCGGAATCTGTTATTGCTAATTATCATCTCGGAGTTAATTTCAGTTCTGTAGGTGAGCATGACAAAGCGATTCCGTATTTCGAGAATGTTATTTCCGCAAGTCCTGACGATGAAGCTGTGCTGTACCATCTTGGTATCTCATACTTTAGGACAGGAAAGTTCCCTGAAGCTGTGGAAATGTTCCGTAAATCTGTAAAACTTAATCCTGAAGATAACAGATCTAAAAAAATGCTTGAATTTATGCTTAATGTTTCTGAAGTATGAACAATATTGAATGACCAAGCTTTCGACAAGGGGATTAACAAAGATTTATAATGGGATACCTGTAGTTAATAAAATAGATCTTAATATCAAAACAGGTCAGATCATTGGATTGCTAGGACGGAACGGAGCAGGGAAGACCACGACATTTTTAATGTTATCAGGAATAGTTAAACCTGATTCAGGAGAAATATTCCTGGATGATCAAAAGCTAAATGGGATCCCTTCGTATAAAAGAGCTGAACTTGGCCTAATATATCTCCCCCAGCAAAATTCTGTTTTTTTGAAAACCACGGTTTTCAAGAATTTGTTTCAGATATTGGAGATGAAGACCAAAGTGGCTGAAGCGACAGAAAAAGCTTTTGAACTTATTGAAGATTTCGGACTTATGGATGTTCGTAACTCATTAGCTTTTCAGTTGTCCGGAGGTGAAAAAAGACGCCTCGAAATTGCCAGAGCGATGATAATGAAACCGAAGTTCCTTTTTCTTGATGAGCCTTTTACAGGAATAGATCCAATTACTATACTGGAAATTCAAAAAACAGTTCTTAAACTTAAGGACAGAGGGATCGGAATAATAATTACTGATCACAATGTCATGGATACTTTTAATATAACTGATAAGGTTTATGTCATTCACAAAGGAAAGATCCTGAATTATGGAAGTCCTTCCGAGATAGTAAAGGAAGAAAAGACAAAACAACTATTTCTCGGGGATGATTTTGAATGGGAACGTTCCTCTTCACTACCGAAAGATCGCAAAAATTCCTAAAAAAAGCAAAATTGCGGTAATTTTTCACGGGAATCTCTCCGTTTATGACCTCGATCCTGTCTTGATTTATTTTCTACGTTAAAATATACTAAAACAGGAAGTATTAAAACATAAAAAGCGGAGTTAAGAATGGATGTTAAAAAAAGAGCAGAAAAACAAAAGAACTGGATCGAAAGAGGATTACATAAGATCCCCGGATTCAAGGGGTATTATGAAAGGGAATTGCGAAGGGATTCGGACAAACTTCAGCGTGATTTTATTGTATTAAAACTGAACGAAGGGCTTGATGTGTTCAGGGAGATCATAAAAAGTGTTACGCGAAAGAGCGATCTTAAGCAATTAACAGAATATGGAGAACTACAGAAATATTTTGAAAAAGTTATCAATAATATAAAGTACAGTGACAGAGGATACAGCGGTTTTTTTGATCTTATTAAAGTTAAAGAGGATGAACTGGATGTGATCTATGAAAAGGATCTTGAAATAGTTGATTCGGTTTTAAAGTTCAAAGAGGATCTTATGACATACAGAGATATTACTTCAGATCCAGATAAACTTAGAAAGATCCGAAAATTAATTGAAGGAATAGAAAAGGCCTATAAGAACAGGAATGAGATACTGAAAGGTTTTGGTACAAAATAAGGGAGGTATGAATGAAACTGGAAATATTCAAATATTTTGACGATACAGGAAAAGAAATTTCCCACAGGATTCCCGAATCCGGATCTGCTGATATAAAAATGGGTGCCCAATTGATAGTTCAGGAGAATCAGGCAGCGGTTTTTTTCAGAGATGGCAAAGCTCTCGATACTTTCACTTCAGGCAGACATGTTTTGTCGACCATGAATATTCCATTACTTACGAAACTGTTATCACTTCCGTTCGGTTTCAAGTCTCCTTTTCAGGCACAGGTGTATTTTCTTAATCTTCAAACATTCCTTGACTTGAAATGGGGAACAAAGGAGCCTGTCAGTTTTAAAGATTCGGAACTGGGATATGTAAGACTGAGGGCATTCGGAGTCTATTCGATTAAGGTCACAAATCCCCAGTTATTTATTGGTGAAGCTGTAGGAACAAAAGCAATATATACTACTGATGAAATTGAAGATTTTTTGAGGAATATAATAGTAGGAAGGTTAAATGATCTGCTTGGAGAGAATCTAAAGACAATATTTGATCTTCCCCAATATTTTGACGAACTTGCTGTGGGAATAAAATCAAGGATAGGAGATGATTTTGCCAAATACGGATTATCTGTTTCTGACTTTGTTATTAATTCAATAACCCCTCCGGAAGAAGTACAAAAAAGTATAGATGAAAGAGCCGGGATGGGGGCTGTTGGAGATATGGGAAAATTCATGAACTTTAAAGCAGCCAAATCTATGGAAAAAGCAGCAGAGGCCGGAGGAGAAGCTTCCTCCGGAATGGGAATGGGCCTGGGTGCAGGATTCGGAATGATGATGCCGGGAATGATAAATCAGTCAATGAATAAAGCAGGGCAAAATAACGGACAGAGTGTTCAGAATCCGGCTTCCGTTATGGTCTGCCCCAAATGTAATACACCGAATCCTGTTGGAGCGAAATTTTGTTCTGAATGTGGAAACAAGCTTGATCAGGGGAAATTTTGCACAAAATGTGGATCCCTACTTTCAGCAGATGCAAAATTCTGTAGTAAATGTGGTGAAAAAGTTCTGGAAAAATGATATTTGAATGTCCTAAATGTGGAGGACAGAACCGATTAGAGTTTGCTGAAAATGAATTTATCAGGTGTACTTATTGTAACAGTTATTCTTACATCGATCTTGACGGGATCATATCGGTATATACTTATAAATCTCTCATTAATATAGAAGATACGACACTTTTCCTGAAGAAAGATTTTGACAAGACAGGTTTTTCTGAAAAATTCAAAGTAATTAGCAGTTATCCTGTGTATGTACCTTTTTGGGATTTTGATGCTGACAAGGCTTTATTGGCCGGTAGTTCACAAATTGAAGATGATAGCACTTTAAGACCGTCAGAAGAGAAGGTTATTTTTGATTTTGATGAAATAAAGGGCTCAATAGAAATATTAGAACCTGATCGGATACCAGAGAAAGATGAAAAAAAAACATTGTGTTATCTCCCTTTTTATAAAGTGATTATCAGTTATAGAGAAGAGAAATATGATTTTTTTGTTAATGGAATGAATGGAGAAATATCCGGAGATCCAATCCCTTTTGTTTCCGTACAGGAAGCCGGATCTTTATTTCCCCAATTTCTTTTGATCTTTGTGGTAGCTGTGATAGTCAATTTTGTTTTCAACAATCTTTTGCTTTCTATTTTCGCTAATATTGTTGCTGTTTATCTTCTTTTCAGTTTTTCAATTTCAAAGATCAATAGAAAACTATATAAAAATGAACATTAAGGTGATTTCATGCAGTGAATGTGGCGCGCCTCTAAGAGTGTCGGAGGGGCAGTTTTTATCTCTGTGCAAATTCTGTAACGTTAAATATTATGTCAAACAGGATTTTCCCCCGGCAATAACGATCAAGGATAATGTCGGTCTTAAAGATGCAAAAATGATTGTTCTTGACCAATTGAGGAATAAGTTTGTTTCCAAAGGATTTCTTTCAAATTCATTTTTTGAAAAAGGAACCCTTTTTTTCATTCCCATGATAGAGATCAGAGGTATTAAGATTAAATCGACATCTGAAAAGATCAATGGTAAAAATGAGTTTGGTTATACTGCATATGACTATATTGAGAACGGCAGTAATTTGAGTGATATTGAAATTGATTTTATTGAAGGATCTATTTTGGAAAATGGTTTGCTGGATGCTGATCAAACTGAATACAATATTTCTGATATGAGGAAAAAAGGGGTTGTACTTCCTCTTAAATCCGATTTCATGTTAAGAGAGAATAGTATACAGGATGAACAGAATATTGTTGAAAAACATATCAGAATAATCTATTTTCCTATTTGGGAAATCAATTATAGTTACAGTGGAATAGTGTTTAAAAGTTATATATCAGCAATTGACGGTACACCAATTAAAATCCAGGCGATCAAGGACCATAGAAGAAAAGTGTTATTTTCAATATTAGGAATATTCAGCATTGGTATCTTTATTGCGAGGGGATTGAAATTTTTTCTATTATTTTTGGTAGGATCAAAGTTGGGAATGCAGAACAGCAGTATAATGGTTGGATTTTCGATGTTTGGAGCTCTTGCCGCAATAATAGTTGGCAGTCTGTTGATGCCCTTTTTCTGGGAAATGTTTGCTTTTAGAGAGATCGTGTTGATAAGAAAGGACGGGATCGAAAGCCATTTAATAAATTATTCAGAGAATAGTTTTACAAAGTTTCTTAAAGGAGTGTTGAAAAAAGTTGAATTTTTTTTTACTGTAAACAAAATTGACGATGGTAGAAAGTATTAAACTTAAGTGTGACAAGTGTTCCCGGAATCTCTCCGGGAGGAATAATAGTAAGGTTTTTTTCTGCCTTTCTTGTGGAAGAGGTTGTGATGTCAGTGGGGCAAGCAGAGTTTGCTACGATATGAGGTTCGCTCTTCCGGGAAAAAAGAGGGACCTTCCTATGGAATATTTTCCTTTCTGGCATTTAAAGTGTTCGTTTGTTGTGGAGAACACTTCAGATGCAAGTAGTCTTGAAGGTGAAGATGATTTTTATATTCCTGCATTTTTCATCAAGAATATTAACTATTTCGGTGATATCGGATTGTATTATATGCAAAAAGAGATCAAACCCGGGTATGGAGAAAAACTTGATCTACAGGTATTTCCTGCAGACAGAGGGTTAAATGATGCATTGAATTATCCCTATATCTATCTCATGAAAGAATATTCAAAGAAAATCGAAGTTGAGTTTTTGAATGTAAAGATCACCAAGAGTGAAAAAGCTCTGATATTAGTGCCTTTCTACAAAAAAGATCATTCTTATTATGATTCATTTCTCTTATGGAAATATCCGTCAGGAGCATTGATCTGATGATTCAGGAGGTTAGATAGTAATGGCAAAAAAAAAATATATTCTTGCTCTTGACCAGGGGACTACAAGTTCACGTGCAATAATTTTCAATAAAAGAGGAGAAATTGCCGGAACTTCTCAGAAAGAATTTCGTCAGATATATCCCAGACCTGGCTGGGTTGAACATGATCCAATGGAAATATGGGGAACACAGATGGGTGTAGCGAAAGAGGCACTGGAATCGAGTTTCATTGAAATTGAAGATATCGAATCGGTAGGGATCACAAATCAGAGGGAAACCACCGTAGTCTGGGAGAGAAGAACCGGAAAGCCTGTCTGTAATGCCATTGTGTGGCAATGCCGCAGGACAGCGGATATTTGCAAGGAGCTGTCCGGAGATAAAGATTTTAACGATTATGTTGAGGATAATACAGGACTTGTTATTGATGCCTATTTTTCGGCAACAAAAGTGAAGTGGATACTTGATAATATTAAAGGTGCCAGAAAGAAGGCGGAGAAAGGAGACCTGTTGTTCGGGACAATAGATACGTGGATCCTGTGGAATCTTACTGAAGGCAAGACTCATGCAACAGATTTTTCAAATGCTTCCCGTACCATGATGTTCAATATAAAAAAACTCGAGTGGGACAGGGAGATCTTGAAAAAGCTGGATATTCCTTTAAATATGCTTCCGTCTGTAATGCCATCCAGCGGAATTTATGGTTACACCTCTGCGGATATTCTTGGAAGGTCAGTTCCTGTTTCCGGTATTGCGGGTGATCAGCAGGCTGCAATGTTCGGTCAGGCCTGTTTTAAAAAAGGGATGGTAAAAAATACATATGGAACAGGATGTTTTATGTTAATGAATACCGGGGATAAATTGGTGCGATCGAAAAATAAATTACTTACAACTATTGCCTGGGGGTTGGATGGCAGTATCGAATATGCTCTGGAAGGGAGCGTTTTTATCGCCGGAGCATCTGTCCAGTGGCTGCGGGATGAGATAAAACTTATTCGTGAAGCATCAGAAAGTGAAGATTTTGCTATAAAAGTAAGTGATACGGGCGGTGTTTATGTTGTACCTGCATTTACCGGTCTGGGAGCGCCATACTGGGATATGGGGGCAAAGGGTATTATAACTGGAATAACAAGGGGGACTAACAATAATCATATTATAAGAGCTACACTGGAGTCTATTGCGTATCAGACGAGAGATATACTTGAAGCGATGAAAGATGATTCCGGGATCGGCATTAAGGTTCTTAAGGTAGATGGTGGTGCATCATGGAATAATTTCCTTATGAACTTCCAAGCTGATATCCTCGGGGTCAAAACACTCCGTCCTTCCGTTGTAGAGACTACTGCTCTAGGCGCTGCATATCTTGCCGGTCTTGCTGTTGGCTATTGGAAAGATAAAGATGAAATTGAAAAGAACTGGAAATGTTCCAGGACATTCTCGCCAAAAATGAACAGAAAAAAAAGAGAAGAACTTTACGATGGATGGAAAGAAGCGGTGAAGAGGTCATTTAGTTCGATCTGATATTATGAAGAAAATAAGCATTGCAGATCAGGAATTGAGTCTGATCAGGGGAAAACAGGATAATAGCAAAATTCAAAATTATGGAGTAGAATTGTATACAGACGATCTTTTAAATGAGAAAGCATTATTTTTTGTGTCGGTTTGTACTGCGAGATCGGAAAAAGATGTTGCTACAGCATCAGCAAAAAGATTTGTTACTAATGGTCTTGTTATAATTGGAGAAGTTGTTAATAAGGAAGAGTACAATAAATTGATATTGGGAGAATTCAAGTAAAATAATATTGGAAGTCTGATCGAGTAAAGGAGGCAATATGTCTGAAGATGAATTTATGATAGAAGCTGCGGATAAAAAGAAGATATTTATTTACCGGTGGTTGCCTGGAATGAGAGAACCTCTCAAATGTATTATCCAAATTGCTCATGGTATGGCGGAACATGCAGCTCGTTACAGAGGATTTGCTAAATATTTGAATTCTATTGGTATCGGTGTTTATGCGAATGATCACAGGGGGCACGGAAAAACTGCAGGAAATATAGAAGATGTTGGATATTTTGCTGATGAATCAGGATGGGATATTGTTACAGATGATATGTTTCAGCTTACTGAAAGGATAAGGCGAACGCACCCTGAGGTCCCGGTTTTTCTTCTGGGGCATAGTATGGGCTCTTTTTTAGTACGGGATTATATTTCCCGCAGTGAAAGTTCTGTAGATGGTGCGATATTAAGCGGTACTGCCGGTGATCCCGGAATAATGGGAAATATAGGGATCATGATTGCAAAAGTTTCCTGCATGCTAAAAGGAAGTAGAACTCCGAACAAACTTCTTGATAAATTATCATTTGGATCTTTCAATAAAAAATTCAAACCCGAAAGAACAAAATTTGACTGGTTAAGCCGGGATGAGAGTGTTGTTGACAAGTACGTTGGGGATGAGTATTGTGGGGGAGTTTTCTCGTCGGGTTTTTTTCTTGATCTTTTTCAGGGGATCAAAAAAGTAAACAAAAAGGAGAATGTAGATCGTATCCGTAAGGATTTTCCAATATTGTTCTTTTCAGGTGAGGATGATCCGGTCGGAAATTTCTCCAAAGGCGTAATGAAAGTTGTAAAGCTGTTTAAAAAAATGGGGATCGAAGATCTTGACTACAAGTTTTACAAGAAAGGAAGGCATGAAATGCTGAATGAAATAAATAAAGATGAAGTATACGCTGATATTTCTGCATGGATAAGTAGTAAACTGGAAAGTTAACAATAGTGAAGAGTGAGATTTGTTTGCTTTGCAGATCGTCAGACACTTGTATCTATTCATTTGATAAAAAAAGAGAGTTTTTTTTGTGTAAACACTGTGGGCTTGTGTTTGTCCCTGAGCGGTATCATTATACTGAAAAAGAAGAAAAATCCAGATATGATCTTCACCGGAATTCTCCCGATAATAAAGGATATGTTGAGTTCCTTAACAGATTCTTTCTTCAAATAAAGAAAAGAACAGATAAAGGTAGAGATGTGCTTGATTTCGGTTCCGGACCCGACCCGGTCCTTTCGGAGATATTTGAAGATAACGGATATAATGTTTCTTCTTATGATATTTTCTATGCTCCAGATAATTCAGTTCTGAAAAAAAAATTCGATCTTATTTCAATGGTAGAGGTTGCCGAACATCTTAGAGATCCGGAAGGTATTATGAACATGCTGTGGGGATGCCTGAATCCGGGTGGTATGATCGGTATTATGACAAAATTTCTTCCTGAAAAGAGCACTGAATTCGTAGGCTGGAGTTACAAGAATGATCCTACGCATATCTGCTTTTATTCGAAAAGATCATTCAGCTATGTATCAAATCGTCTTAATACAGAACCGATCTTTGCTGCTGATGATATTGTATTGATGTGTAAGTCCGAATGATATATCCTTTATATTCCGGATTGATAGTGAGAAATAATGAAAAATTATTTGATTGACGAATTTTCATGGGTAGTAGAGGATAAATTGGGGGGAATGCCATATCCTGGTTTGTTCTATCCGGCAGATGATATGCGGTTGCTGTCCGATATGGGGATAACTCTTCTTGTTACTCTGACAATGGAGAAACCGCCTGAAATGTTCAAAGGGACAGGTATAAGAACTGTTCATTTTCCTGTGAGAGATTTTCATGCTCCAACTGTTAAGCAGCTATATGAATTCTCACTTACCGTGGAAGAAGAGATGCAGAAAGGAGGAAAGATCGCCGTTCACTGTTATGCTGGAATGGGACGTACCGGAACATTTCTCTCTTCCTGGTTTGTTTATAAAGGATCGGATCCCGATGATGCGATCGGACATGTTAGATCCCTTCGTCCGGGTTCGATAGAGACAGACGAACAGGAAGAATCTGTAAGGGATTTTTACCGATATTTGAAGAACAAATGTTCAGATTGATGAACTCAACAGGATAGACCTTGACAGGTTTATGTGGATGTAGAGAATGATAAAGGAGTGATGATGATGAATGATGATATTCCCGAAAATGTAAGACGGATATTTGAAAAAAGAATTGCGGGAATGAAAGATAAAGTATTAGTGCCTCCCCCGGTGTTTGAAGCAATGCAAGGTGAATTCCTGACATTCAATGAGGAAGATGGTATCCTGGAGAATAGATTCCCGGTTCTTAAAGAGCAATTAAATCCTTATGGAACAATGCAGGGAGGAATAATTGCAGCAGCAGTAGATAATACGATCGGACCTTTGAGCATGCTCGTTGCTTCGCCGAATTTCACTCGGCATATGGAGTTGAAATACAGGAGAACTATATTACCCGAGGTGGAATTTGTTTATGTGACCGGAAAGCTGATAGAGCAGAAAGGCCGTCAACTTTTTTTTACTGCGAGTGTTCATGATAACAAAGGTCTTGAATATGCTTTTGCCAAATCAATGCACTGGATATTCTGAAAAGGCTCGGAGATAAATGCGTATGATTCTAGCATAGATTCTTATATTTTCCCGGCGAAAAAACCTTATTTACTCTTATTCATAGATTGGTATGCCAAGTGGTGCATGTATGAATCCAGGATCACCATTGCTGTATAGGCTTCTATTACCGGCCAGATCCTTGCCACTATGGTCGGGTCTCTTCTCGTTACTGCAGCAATATTTTTATTTTCCATGCTGATCTTATCAATTGTCTTCTGAGATTTTGCAATTGTAGGTGTTGGCTTGACCGTAACACGGGCGATAATATCCTGACCAGTGCTCAATCCTCCGGTTATTCCTCCTGCATTATTTGATGAAAATACAGCGTTACCTTTTTCAGATCTAATCTGATCATTAGATTCAGAACCTTTCATGATCGCTGATTTTAATCCCGACCCTATCTCTACAGCTTTTACCGCCCCGATATTCATCAATCCCCCAAGTTCACCATCAAGTTTTCTAAAAACAGGTTCACCAACACCGGCCGGAATTCCGGTTACAATGACTTCAATTATCCCGCCTGAAGAGTCACCCTCGAGAGCTATTTTTTTTATCTCTGCTGTCATTGCATTGGCTGTCTCAAGGTCTGGGCAGAACAATTCGGGATGAACACCGTATTCGTTTTTTATTTTGTCTTCATCATAACGTATTTTCGGTATTACAGGGATTCTTTTCTCGAGTTCAGACAGGACAACTGCTTTCTCAAAAAAGCGCATACCGTTCTTAAAAAGTTTATTAATAAAGATCTCCCTGTATACAGGATCTATTGCTTTCCTTGCCTCTCTGAATAGATTTGATTTTTTTTTGATTTCTTTGATGTTCATTTCGGGCATTGTGATTCCCGCGGCTTCTTTAATATAGGCAGTGACTGTTATTCCATGGTCTTTTAAAATCTTTTTAGCAATAACACCCGATGTGACTATGGTTGAAGTATATCGGCCGCTAAAGAATCCTGCGCCGATAGCATCGTCATTTTCACCGTATTTTTTATAGGATGCATAGGAAGCATGGCCGGGGCGGGGTGTTCTGTTAGTGTTCCTGTATTGTTCTATATGTTCTAAATGTCTATCCACATTTGGGATCAGGATCACTAGCGGAGTTCCGTTGGTCAAACCCTCATTTGAGATTCCGGGCATTGTATCGGCGGCGTTTACTCCACTGAAAATTATCGGGACATCGGCTTCTCTTCTCGGAGAAGTAAGATCTCCCTGTCCGGGTTTTCTCAGCATCAGATCTTTGTATATCTCCTCTTCAGTGAAAAGATATCCGGGCGGAATTCCTTGTATATGAATGGCCAACCCCTCCTGGTATGATCCTCCTCCTACTGTGGTTTTAAATAAATTTCCATAACTGCATCCTAACATTTCAGTCTCCTAAAATTATTTCTTGAGAATAATTCATTATACAATACTTATGTCAACACCGAGTTTTCTAAAATCTGAAACGAATGATGGATAGGTCATATTAAGTGATCCGGCTCCATTTTTTATCAAAGTTTCACCGGAAGCGATCATTCCTGCCAGACTTAGGGCCATTACTATTCTGTGATCATTGAACCCGTTCACTATCGTCCCTGTTAAATCACTTTTTTCAATCACAAGTCCGTGATCCAATTCATATATTTGAGCCCCCATTTTTTTTAATTCTGAACAAATAACACTGATCCTGTCACTCTCTTTCAATCTAGCCTGCTCCACATTAAGCAATCTGGTTTCTCCCTTTGCTGCACAGCCTGCAATAGCCAGAGCAGGAAGTGAGTCAGGGATATCATTCAGGTCAAGCACCATTCCCTCGAGGTGACCCCCTTTCACGATAACTTTTTTTTTGTTTTGAACAATGGAGGTCCCCATTTTTTTCATTATGTTGAAAATTCGCTTGTCACCCTGCAAATCGTCAAAATCCAACCCATTTATCTCTATTTTCCCTCCTGTTATGGCTGCTGCAACAAGAGGAAATGTGGCAGAAGAAAAGTCACCTGATATATCGATGGAAAAAGGAGTATAGGACTGCCCTCCTTTTATTACAAAATGTTTGAAATCTTTGTTTGTGTAATTAATTTTCTGTTCGTCCAGCCATTTGAGGGTCATCTCTACATATGGTTTTTCGTGAAGGTCAATAACATCGATCTCAGTATCTCCGACTGCCAAAGGGGAAGCCAGGAGAAGAGCTGTCAGGAATTGAGAGCTTATCCCGTCTATCATTGTTTTTCCTCCCCTCAAAGGACCTGAAATGGAAAGTGGTGCATGACCATCTTGCGAATCTACTGTGGCACCAATATCATAAAGAGCAGATAAGAGTGTCTGCATTGGTCTTCTTCGGATTGAGCTATCGCCGTCAAATTTGAAAGTATTTTTTGATATGGAGGCTATTGCGGTCAATATCCTTAAACTTGTCCCGGAATTTTCAACATTTATGACCTTGCTATATTTTTTGAATTTCCCTCCCGTTCCATTTAATTTTAGTATTGATTGCTCACCCGCTATATTTGTTGATGAAACCCCTAAATTTTCCAGCCCTTTCAGGCATGCTAAAGTGTCACCGGATAAAAGAGGTTTTTTTATAACTGATTCGCCCTTTGCAAGACTACCTATTACCATCGCTCTGATCGTTTGTGATTTTGATCCGGGTATCGTAATTATTCCTTCGGGAATAGAAGAACGGATCTTCAGATTACCAGACATATTCTGTTTCCTCTACTATCCTTTCGGCTGTCTCTTCAGGTCTCTTTCTTGCCGGGATCACCATGTCTGAAAATTGAAACAAATATTTCTCTTTATTCATTTCTCCCGAAAACAAAAGAATTCTGAGTGGGGGGGCTTTTAACCCTGATATCATCTCCGTTTCCATGATCTCTTTGGGATCTGAGATTATTTTAATATCACTATTTTTAAATTTATCTGTAAGTATATTTTTTACACTTTCGGCCAAATCCCTGTTTCCGAGCAAGATCAATTCAGAATAAGAGTATTTGTGTTTCTTGAGAGTGTCAGAAAGCTTTCCGGATTCTTTCTTTTTTATGTCTTGTCCGGTAAAAATCCTGAAAGCCGGAATTGCCTGGTTTAATAGCCATTTCTCACCCCTGATCACTCTGCATCCGGCAGACAAAGCTGCCTTAATTATTGTCGAAGATCTGTAAGATGCATCAAAAACTGTGGTATTCTCCGAGAACCAATTACGTTTTATTGATTCTGTTCCATCTGGAATGGTCGAAATGAATATATCACACTTGAGTATTTCTGATTGGAGTTTATCAAAAACTTCTGTTCTACAATTCATCTCACTTGAAATAATATATGCATTTTTGTATGTCCTGTTTACAATTGTGACAATTCCCCCCATCCGATTCAGAGCATAAACTGCTGCTCTTGCGGAGCTTCCGGCCCCGAGAACAAGACATTTTTTTCCGTTAATATCGATATTCTCTTCTCTTAGTGATTCCGATACACCGAAGTGGTCGGTATTATATCCGGCAACAATCCCATCTTTTTTTACTAGAGTATTAACTCCTTTTATCAAACCGGATGGCTCATCGATCTTTTGGGCAAAGGAGAGGATCCTATTTTTTAAAGGAGAAGTGACATTTATTCCGGATATTTCGAGTCTTTTGAACATTTCCATTGCTTCATCTGCAGATCGGGCAGACAATCGGGAATAATATGAAGGAATAGACATGGATGAAAAAAGTTTATTGAAAATGAAAGGGCTTTTGCTGTGGAGTACTGGATAACCTGCTACTGCAAATAACTTTTTAATTATCATTTTTAATCAACGAAAAGATCTCATCCAATTTGGATTTCGGGATCTGACCTTCTGCGGTTTCCATATCTTTGTTAATTGAAGCATATGTGAAAGGGGCTCCGAGTGAAAGAGCGGCAATTCTGGTTATTTTCCCTATGTCACCCATTCCGATTGCTATCAAGGGAGTGCCTCCAGGGGGTATCTCATTATAAAGGGATAAAAGGGCTGCATTGTCTCTTTCCGATATCGTTTTACAAGCTATCTTGACGATGTCTGCATTTTGCACGGAACAAAGTTTATATAAATTTCTTAACTCAGATATTGATGGGGTCATTTCATGATTGTGGTAGGAGATGATCAGTTTGGATTTATATTCTTGTACCGACCTGGAAATTAGTTCCAGAGTGTTGTTTCCCGCTTCTACTTCAATATCAATATAAGAGGCACCGTAGCTGATGCATTTTATTAATTTATCGATTCTCTCTTTTTCACTGAACGTACCAGGTCTGCATGTTGCTATGGTATCTGGGGTAGAAGAAAAAATCGAAATGAGTTCGTCATCTGTGAAATCATTAAGATCAAGGCGAATTTCAACGAGATATTCCTCTTTAAGCAGATCTGCCAGACGGGAGTATTCTATTTGTCCTGCACTAATACATATCATCGATGATTCCTTCCATAACTGTGATTGGTATCTCCTTAATTATGGATTCTCCGATTTTTTTCAGCATTATGCAGTATATTATTTCCTTTTCTCTCTTCTTATCTTTTCTGATGGCTTTTTTAACATCACTGCAGGAGAAACTAATTTTCCTGTTTAGATCAAATTGCTTTAACAATTCATGAATCTTTGTCTCGTCTCCGGCAGAGAGATTTGAATATTTCATTGAAAGTTTTGATGATATGCCTATCCCTGCTGCCACTGCTTCTCCATGAGTTAGTTCTGTGGTTTTTTCGAGTGCATGAGCAATTGTATGACCGAAGTTAAGTTTTCTCCTTTCACCTTTTTCACTTTCGTCGCGATTTACAATTTCTGATTTTATAGAGACTGAGTGATAAACAAGATCCTCTATTATCTCTGGATTGAGATCCAAAGCTTTTTTATTGTTTTTTACCAGATATTCAAAGAGTTCAGAACTGCTGATAAGAGCATGCTTTATGATCTCGGCGAATCCGGTCTTAAGTTCTCTTTCGGGCAATGTTCTAAGCATTGCCGGATCGCAGATTACAAATTCTGGTTGTTTGAAAATCCCGATCATATTTTTGTATCCTTCAAAATTCACACCGTTCTTGCCACCTATAGCAGCATCTGCCTGAGCAAGCAAGGTAGAAGCGATAAATCCGAAACGAACTCCTCTCATATATGTAGATGCGGCGAAACCGGCTATATCACAGACGATTCCTCCTCCTATGCCAAGGATGAATGAGGATCTGTCGGCTTCTAGTTCGACCAGTTTTTTATATATCTGTTCAACAGTCCTGAGGGTCTTGATCTTTTCCCCTGTCCCTATTGTTATTATTTCTCCCGGGGGAAAATCTTTCTCATAGAGAGCTCTGACATTTGTGTCGGTAATAATGAATGTTCTTTCATCCTCCAGCAATTCTTTTGCGATTATGAATGGAGTGTTGACAATTATCTCAGAATTTCCGGTACTTCCTTCTATGGAGAGGATCTTCACTTTGTTCCCTTCTTTTCCCTTTCGTTCTTCACTTCTATATGATAAACGTTTTTTAAATTCAAGTCTAAAAAATCTTCCTGTATTCCCTCCCATCCCTTCCACAATTTGAAACTTTTTTTAGGGACGGTTCTCAATTTCGTGTACATTTTCTTTGATTTATATACTCATTTTAATTATTTTGCTTCTTTGATACTATTAGATAATTTTAATATTATACATTAATATAGGTGCTTCTCGAAATAATGGTTGAAGAATCATTATTTCATTTAGCTGTCAAGTGTATACAAGATTGAGAACCGTCCCTAAAAAAAGTTTCAGATTATTATGGTATGATATTAGTTGTAAAGTTTTTTTATTAAATTAAGGGAAGGAATAATAGTATGAAAGAAAAGAATGAATTAAATTTGGCAGTTCTTATTGACGCGGATAATATTCCGTATTCGAATATCAAAGAAATGCTTGATGAGATCGCTAAATTGGGAGTACCGACGATCAAAAGAATTTATGGTGACTGGACAAAACCTACTGTTTCCGGATGGAAAAAGCCATTGCTTGAGCATGCGATAACGCCTATTCAGCAGTATAGCTATACAACAGGGAAGAATGCAACGGACTCAGCAATGATCATTGATGCGATGGATATTCTCCATAGTCATCAAGTGGATGGTTTTTGTCTTGTTTCAAGTGATAGTGATTTTACCAGGTTGGCGACAAGGTTAAGGGAATCCGGAAAGATTGTGATCGGGATAGGGGAGAAAAAGACTCCGAATCCTTTTATTGTGGCTTGTGATAAATTTATATATATTGAAATAATCAGAAGAAAAAAAGGACCGAAACTTTCTACATCTGCGAAGATTGCTCCTTCGCAGGGAGATGAAATTGATCCTATAGATAATAGTTTTATTCAATTATTAGTATCCTCTGTGGAAGATATTGCAGATGATGACGGATGGGCTTTTCTGGCTGAAGTGGGGTCTCTGATAATGAAGAAAAAACCTGATTTTGATCCAAGGAATTATGGTTTTTCGAAATTGACCCCATTAATAAAATCTTTAAAAAAGTATTTCCTCGTTGATGAGCGTGATAGCGGGAAAAAACATATAAAGCATATTTATATTAAAAATAAAAAATAACTTTTATTAAAAAAAGTTGCATTAAATAATACTATCTTAAAAGTAATAAATTTACATTTTTATCAAGAAAAGCCTTGTTTGACTTGCAATTTGTTTTCACTTGTTGTATTTATTTTAAATAAGGAATCGGATGTAATTATTTTCCTTTTAAAAAGAATATGACTTCCTTTCCTCTTATTCGAATGGGTGAGAGAAGCATTTCAAATATACAAAAAATGAATAAGAGGAGTGTGCTATGTCAGAAGAAAAATCGGAACAGATCAAAAAAGGTAAAGAGATTGACATCAATAACCCGACAGATGTGAAAGAGTGGAGCGAGTTTTTCGGAATTGATGAAGGAAGTTTGATTGCCGCCATTAAATTTGTCGGAGTATCATCGCAAAAGGTGAAAAAATTCATAGGGAAATAGTTTCGGGATTTAAAATTATTAACAGTTAGAATTATTAACTGCATCTTTTTCTGTTTTTTGTATGTCAAAAGTTGTGATCAGCTATATGATAAAAGTATAATTCTGATCAGAATAGTCATACTTATCGGTTTGATCAATCATGTTAAGGTTTTTAAGATCTAAATAAGGATTTTGTCACGTTTTCTATTTAATTCCATTACAGATATAATTGATATTCGGGATCAAGAGGAGAAATATGTGAAAAAACTGAATTTAGAAATTATAGAAAAAATTACAATTTTAATAATGGTATTCCTGTTGATCAGTTGTATGAATGGAAATTCGAAGGAGAAAGAGTTATGGATAGTTTCAGCACCTGCAGGATCTGATTTTACAAAAATTAATAAAACCGGAAAAACAGTGATTCCTAATGGTAGATATGTTACTCCAATAGGGAAAAGTATAATAACAGCACCGCATCCTTATGGATTAACATTAAGCCCGGATGGAAAAACTGCGGTTACGTCAAATTCAGGAGTAGATCCTTTATCAATTACAATTGTCCGCAATTTTTTATCATCACATCCCGAAGTAAAGCAAATACCGCCCGGTCCTTCTACTGATAAAGGTGTGTTGGCTTCTGTATTTATGGGACTGGCAATATCCCCTGACAATAAAATAGTTTATGTAGCTGGAGGACAGACCAACAGGATCTATCAGTTCGACGTTAATTCGGGAAAAAAAACAGGTGCTATAGACTGTTCTTTTGTTTCCGGGAAAGTTGATTATTCTCATGGATATATTGGTGATCTGAAATTAACGAAGGATGGTGGCACTATTTATGCGGTAGATCAGATAGGTTTCAGAGTGGTTGTAATAGACACAAAGACCGGAATTTTAAAGCACTCGATTCCTGTTGGACGTTATCCGTTCGGTATTTGTCTTTCTCCTGATGAGGATAAGATTTATGTTGCCAATGTGGGAATGTTTGAATATTCTTTGATAAGAGATGGATCCTGGGATAAATCAAAAGTTAAACCTATTGATTTCCCACCTTTTTCTTATGGTTCTAAAGAAATGATTGAAGGGATACAAAATGACACCATATCTATACCGGGACTTGGCGATCCGAATTCTATTGAAGCGTTTTCTGTTTTTGTTATCAATCTTAAGGATTTTAAAGATCCGGTAGTTGTTGCCAGGATTAAAACCGGACATCTGGTTGGAGCATTGGTCGATGGTATTCCGGCAGTTGGAGGATCAAGCCCTAACTCGATTGTTGCAAGTGATCAATATGTATTTGTCAGCAATGGAACAAATGATAGTATTTCGGTTATTTCTTTGGAAAAGGATAATGTGGTCAATACGATCTATCTAAAACCTGAACATCGGATGAAGCAGTTCAGGGGTATTATCCCTTTCGGTATGGCGTTAAGCCCCGATTGGACAAGGCTGTATGTTGCTGAATCGGGAATAAATGCTGTTGCTGTTATCAATATTGCAGATCTTAAAGTAATCGGTCATATTCCGACTGGTTGGTTTCCCTCAAAGATCGAAGTGAGTAAAAACGGGAAACAACTGATTATTGCCAATGCCAAAGGATATGGAAGTGGTCCGAACGGAGGATCTGTTTTTGAGAGGGGAAAGGAGGGAAGCTATATTGGTTCATTAATGAAAGGAACTCTTCAGATCATTGATATTCCTGATGATCAACAGTTGGGGGAATTGACCTTACAGGTTATTTCAAATAATTTTAAATTCAGAAAAGCTGACGATCCGTTCTTTAAAAAGAGGAAAAACAATCCAATTCCATTATTTCCGGGAGAAAAAATTAGTCCCATACGCCACATCGTTTTTATTGCTAAGGAAAATAGAACATATGATGAAATATTAGGACAAATTAGAAATGGTAATGGTGACCCATCGCTTGCACGATATGGTATGGGAGCATCTTTTTCAAACAAAGATAAGACGAGCTCCATTTCAAATGCTGTAGTCATGCCTAATCATTTGAAAATTGCCAGACTATTTGCCATTTCAGACAACTTTTATGTCGATTCCGATGTGTCTGCTGACGGGCATCGTTGGCTGACGAACACATACCCGAATGAGTGGTGTGAGACATCAACTGCAGCCAGTTATGGCAATAATCGTAATTATCGAGAAAATTCAAAGGCCCCGGGTGTGTTCGGAATGAACGGAACTGCAGGAGCAATTTATCCTGAAGATTATAATGAAGCGGGTTCGATGTGGGATCATCTGAAACGTAATGATGTACAGTTCTACAATTTCGGATTCAGTATAATGTTCGAACCCGGACTTTATAAAGCTGAGTATAAATATACAGGAATTAAACATTATATAAATTATCCTATCCCAAAGCCCCTTTTTGAACGCACTTCCAGGATGTATCCGACCTTTAATATGGCAATTCCCGATCAATTCAGAATAGATCAATTTATAAAAGAGTTTGATAGTAAATGGATCAAGGGCAAGGATACTCTGCCGGAATTTATTACGGTGATCATTCCAAATGACCATGGAGCAGGTGATCGTCCTGATGCAGGTTATCCTTTCCGTGAGAGCTATATGGCAGACAATGATCTTGCTGTCGGCCGTATCGTGGAATATCTTTCACATACTCCTTATTGGAAAAGTATGATGATCGTTATTACGGAAGATGATGCACAGAATGGTGTAGATCATGTTGATGCTCACCGTAGTTTGCTGATGGTTGTCTCTCCCTGGGTGAAACGGGATTATGTTAGCCATGTTCATTATAGTTTTGGCAGTTTGTTCAAGACATTCTGGAATATTCTGGGACTTCCTTATTTAAATCAATATGATGCCGGGGCTACAGATCTGGCTGATCTTTTCACAAAAACTCCGGATTACAGATCTTATTCTGCTATTGCAGTTGATGGCCGGATCTTTGATCCTCAAAAAGCTCTTGACCCTTTTGATGAAAAGTTTGATTGGAAAGCTATTAAAAAATCCCCACAGATGGATAATGTGAAAGATATGTTCCGTGAAAGTAAGGAACAGGATAAACATCGATTGGAAAACAGGGAAAAATAATTTATAAAGATTGATTTACGACTACCAAATATTTCGGGAAAGAATTCTCTGACCTTCTCTGTGGCAAAAATAAAAAGTGCCTGTCCCCATTTGTGCAAAGTTCCGCCACTGAGTAATAATAATCAGAGTGCTTTATTCACAAGGAAAACAATGATTCATCGAGTCTTTCATGATCCGGTTGAATATCACTTTTGCAATCTTATAGTATCCTCCGGGTGACGGATGAATCCCGGGGAGGAGGTCTTTGTTCATTTTGAAGACGGAGTAAAGGTCGATTAGTTCAAGGTCAAATCTGATCGATAGTTCCAGAATTGCCGGAACGATCTCCATGTCAATTCTTCGGGCGGATTCTACAGTAAATGTATTGAGATCGGGAGTAAAGATCGGCAGGATAGTGCAGATATAAATATCTATCTTTTTTTTCTTTTTTGTTTCAAATGTTTTAATGATATTTAATATTTCAGCCATATTTTCTTTATATTTTGCTGTAGGTGTTTTGTCGTAGTCTATCCTGACATCATTTGTTCCGAGCATTATCACTATCATGTTCGGATCATATTTTTCCAGGATATTCGATTTTGAAAAAAAACTAAGATATTCTCCTGAGGTATTACCTGGCCTTCCCTGTGATATTGCTGTACAGGACACACTTTTTTTTCTAAACATATTATTGAGTTGTGCCGGATAATTTCCCCAAACGCTCTCTGTGATACTGTCCCCCATGCATAGTACAACTTTGTTCTGCTTTTCGGAGGAACAGTTGATGGAGATAAAGATAAGTATGATAACAGCAATTAGCGTCAGATTTCTCATTTTCCGATAAGTTTTACAAATTCATCTTCATTCAGGATTGTGATTCCGAGTTTTTCCGACTTCTCAAGTTTAGATCCGGGTGCTTTTCCTACAAGAATCCGCGTTGTTTTTGAGGAAACGGAATTTGTAACTTTTCCTCCCCTCTTTTTAATCTCGGCTTCGGCCAAACTCCTTGGATTATATTTATCGAAAGTTCCTGTAATGACCCACGTTTCTCCGGAAAATATTTGTTCTTCTTTTTCTTTTATTTCCCCGGTTTTCATCTTCAATCCTACTCTGGCAAGATCATCAATAAGTTTTAATTTTTTTTTATCATTAAAATGCCTGAAAAGAAATTGTGCTGTGATATCTCCGAATCCCGGGATATCCGAAATTGTTTCAATATTACCGTTCTTCGCTGTTTCTTTTATCTTATCGAAAGAATCAAATCCGTTCTTTATCAGATCGGCCACTGCTACTTTCCCTATCCCTTCAAATCCGAGTGAAGTAAACACTGCGGCGAAATCATTTTCTTTACTTTTTACAATACTTTTTTTTATATTATCTATCTTTTTCTCTTTGAATCCTTCTTCTCCGAGAAGTTTGTCATAATCAAATGTATATATATCCGGAATTCCCTTTATATATCCTTTCGAAAGTAGAAATCCGACAGTTTTTTCCCCCAGTGTGTCAATATCCATTTGACCTTTCGAAACAAAGAACACTATTGACTTTTTTATCCTCTCCGGGCATTCTGTGTTTTTACAAAAATGATGTGCTCCTTCCTTGACAAGGTGTGTTCCGCAAAAAGGGCAATCGGTTCTTATCTTATAGATGGATGGATTTAAGCTATCCTTCTCTATTACTCTCTCTATTGCCGGGATTATATCTCCCCGTTTCGAAATTGATACTCTGTCTCCGATCCCCAATTCGAGAATATCTATATATTCCTGATTATGAAGTGTTGCCCTGGAAACAATGCTTCCTGCAATTGGTACCGGGGTAAGGATCGCAACAGGGCTGACCCTTCCGTTCCTGCCGATCTGGATAACTATATCCTCCAATATTGTTTCCGCTGCAGGTGAATCGAATTTATAGGCTATCGCCCACCTCGGATGATGTGAGGTTTCGCCCAATTCTTTCCTGAGTGACAAGCCGTTCACTTTTATAACTAATCCGTCGATATCATAATCAAGTATATCCCGTTCTCTGGTCTTTTTTTCAATATAATTAAAGATTTTGTTGACCGGCCCGATTGTGATAAACGGAAGCTTTTTTTTAATTCTATCAAGATAATCCGAATCATCTGAAAAAAAAGCGATTTTTTTACTTACTGGAAATGTAAGAGATGTAAGATCTGCAAGTACTTCAATATGGCCTTTACTATTCTCGAAATATCCTTCATAGGCGATCATGTTAAGGGGGACCTCTGCAACTACAGATGATCGGAGATTTCTTAAAGATCCTGCAGCCAGGTTTCTGGGGTTGGAATATTTGTTGTCAAATTTTTTATTAAATTTTTCAAATTCTGATCGTTCTATGAATATTTCCCCTCTGACCGCGATATCGATCTTTTTCGGGAGAACAAGAGGTACCTGCCCTATGGTCCTTATGTTTTCTGTTACGACATTCCCTCTGATCCCGTCACCTCTGGTCAATGCAGTGGTCAGTATGCCCCCTGTATAATAGAGGACAATCGATGCACCATCCAGTTTTTCCTCCACTACAAAATCTACTTTCATATTTGTTCCGGAGGATATCTTCTCTACCCATTTTATGATCCCTTCTTCGGTGTATTCTTTGTCAAGGCTGAGAACAGGAATTGAATGTTCCATTTCAGGAAAAGAATTATCAAGATCGGATCCTATCCGTTTTACAGGAGAATTTTTTAGAGCCAGTCCGGGATGTTTTTTTTCAAGATAGATAAGTTGATCCAAAAGTTTGTCATATTCATTGTCTGAGACAATAGGATCAGCTAAAACATAATAATGATATTGGTAATTTAGAAGTTTTTTCGATAATTCAGTGATTTTAGATCTGATATCCATTAATAGTATTATATAGTGTTTCGGTATTCATATCCAATGAGATCTTTTATTGACTTAATATGGTTTTAATATAAAATCGGGTTATATCAGTATTCTGGAGGAGAAAATGAAAAGACCCGGGAAGATGAAATTTACAAAGATCGTGTGCACAGTAGGCCCTTCCTCTGCCGGTATAGATATTCTGGAAAGTATGCTTAAAGCCGGAATGTCGGTTGCCCGCCTAAATTTTTCGCATGGAGATCATGAAACTCATAGAAGATCAATAAAAAACATCAGAAAGGCATCGAAAGAGACAGGTCTCCCTGTTGCCATATTGGCAGATCTGAGTGGTCCGAAGATAAGGGTCGGAGAATTAAAAGAACCAGTAGTGTTAAAAAAAGATAAGATAATTTCGATTGGAACAAAAGTAAATAAAGGTGATATCTATACTGAGTTTATTATGCTGCCTGATATAGTTAAGAAGGGGGATCAGATTCTCATTGATGATGGGAATATTGAATTAAAGGTAATAAAAGCAGTAGATGATTCTGTTGATTGTAAGGTTATAGCTCCCGGAATTGTCAGATCAAAAAAGGGGATCAATCTCCCATCTTCAGATTTTAAAATTCCGGTTTTTACAAAAAAAGACAAAAATGATCTTCTATTCAGTATCCGGGAAGGTGCAGATCTTATTGCGATGAGTTTTGTCGATTCTCCTGAAAGTTTAATTCCCATAAAAAAGATCTTGAAGAAATACTCGTCTAATATTCCTGTTATTGCGAAGATCGAAAGACCTCAGGCTCTTGATAAAATAAATGAAATTGTTGATGTTTTTGATGGAATAATGATTGCAAGAGGAGATCTCGGTGTTGAGGTCCTTCCCGAGAAAGTTCCTATTATCCAAAAAGAACTTATCCTGCTTGCTAACAGAAAAAATAAACTAGTAATAACTGCTACTCAAATGCTTGAATCGATGATAAATAGTCCCAGGCCAACCCGTGCAGAGGCCTCAGATGTATCAAATGCAATTCTGGATGGTTCCGACTGTGTAATGCTTTCAGGAGAAACAGCTGTCGGAAAATATCCTATAAAAGCTGTTGATATCATGAGAAGGATAGCATCCACTACCGAAAGATCGGGACTCTATCCTTATGCAATAGAGAAGGATAATTATGAAATGCAACATACTGAAGCTATTGTTAAAGGAGCTGCAGAAATGGCATATGATATGGATGTGAAGGCTATAATGGTCTTTTCCCGATCTGGAAGCACAGCTCTTCTTCTTTCAAAATACAGACCTCCATGTCAGGTTTTTGCTTTTACCCCCAATCAGGAGGTAAGAAACAGAATGGCTTCCTTCTGGGGGATTTCTCCCCGGTTTATTAATTTTACATCTGAAACTGATGATATGATAAGGAAGGGAGAAGAGAGATTGAAGAGTGAAGGATCACTGAAAAAGGGTGACACCCTGCTGGTCGTAGCAGGAGAAACGCCGATGAAGGGTGCAACCAATATGTTAAAGTTCCTTAAAGTGACCTGATCTAACTTACTGGTCGGCACCGCAATAGATACATTTTTCCACTTTTTTTGGTATTGTTTTTCTGCAGTTCCAGCAAATGTGATCTGTTCGTTCATCCCTGGCAGCAATCCTTTTTTTGATATCAGTGATTTCGGACGGGTCTCCTCTTTTCTTTTGATCTAAAGAATCAATGTCGGCTAAAATTGAACTTGTATTCTTATATCGGCCTGAAAGATCAGGAGAGAGAGTTTTCATAATAATATCGTTAAGCTGAGAAGAAATTGTGGGGACTTTCTTTATCAGAGACGGGAAGTCCCCGGCTTTTGCTCTCTTGAATATTTCCATTGGATTTGCAAGTACAATAGGAGGAAATCCAGTGACCATTTCAT
>CAYNUG010000016.1:0-26749 GCA_964400545.1 uncultured Clostridia bacterium
TGCAAGTGCCAGAGTGATGACATAAAAATTTCCACCACCCCTTCCAGTCATTGTCATTACAAAGGCAATGATAAATATTATTCCTGCCAATATCATAATTGATCCCTTATAATTTTAAAGGATGTTGATATAATATTAGTCTTCATTTTTTGGATTCTATCGATTTTAAGATCTTTCCGGGCATAAGTTCTTCTGAGATCAAGTTATATCCGCCGGAAAGAATTCTTATATTTTCATATCCATTCATTCTGAGATAAAGGTAAACCATCGAAGCTCTCGTTCCTGATGAACAGAAAATCCCCACCAATTTATCCTTCGGTATCTCATTCATTCTGTCAGGTATCTCTTCAGTGGGAATATTCAGAACCGGCATATGGTGGACGAGGTTGAAGGACAGTGTCTCATATTCTGTTGATGACCTTACATCGAGAAATATAGTGTTTTTCGACTTAAAGAAGTTTTCCGCAGTTATTTTATGTTTACCTCCTCCAAAAAAATCAAAGGTCATCGATCTTAAAATATCAGATATCTTTTGTATTTCTCCCATTCTTTCCTCCTCACAATGTGTGGTCTGTAAATTTTTATTTCCTGCACAGCACGTTACGATCTGTCTCCATGGCTGATTCTCTCTCTTTGACCAATATTATATCGTCTCCGAACATCTCCTGTAAAAGTGAGAATATTGTTCTGTTTGTTTCATCACTTTTTCTCAAACTATATTCGACCCACAACCCTTTCTTGGAATCTTTCACGATATCAGCTTCTTTTAATATCCTCAAATGTTCTGAAATCGTTGATTGTGATAGATCCAGCATTTCAGTAATTTCGCAAACGCACATCGGTTTTGACATAAGCATATTAATTATCCTCAATCTGTGCTTTTCTCCGAGTGCTTTAAATATTTTTTCTGCTTTCTCAACCATATCGTTAATCTCCGATATAGTATATATAAAATAAATATTCAGGGTTGTCAATATTACAATTAACTTTCTTATAATTATGTGTTTCATATATTTCTCAATTGAATTACGATATCCATTCTGTTATAAATATTTATAATAATTAAGGAGCCGAAAATGAAAAAATATTTTAAGATCTTATCAACTCTAACTGTTATTATTTTCTTTTCAATGACTTTCTTTTCGTATGGAAATAGAAGTAAACCCGTTCTCAACATTAGTCTTGCTAAGAAGATTCGGGCAGAGGTTGACGGGCTTTCGAAAACTGAAATGCAGAGCATCTTTCAGTTTTTTGGTGATGACCTTTTTGAAGGTCGTGCTCCCGGGACACGTGGTGGAAGACTTGCTGAAAGATATATCAGATCCCTGCTTAAATTTCTTGATATAGGACCATTGAATAAATCTTACTTACAGCCATTTAAACTAAAGGGATTCAAAACGGACTCTCTGAATGTTATGGCGGGGAACCGATCTTTAAAATTTCTTGATGAAGTTCTGGGAACATATATAGGTAAAGAGGATGATTTTCATCTTAAAGGTAATGCTGTTTTTATCGGTTTCGGAACGAAAACGGAACTCTGGGATTGGGATGATTACAAGAATTTCGATATAAATAACAAGTTTGTAATCGCCAGAGTTAATGATCCCGGTATGTTCATAGAGGATATTTTCGAAGGGAAGATTTTAACATATTTCGGGCGGTGGACATATCATATCGAAGAAGCAAAGAGAAGGGGAGCAAAAGCAATTCTCCTTATTCATACCGATGCATCTGCGGGATACGGTTGGAATGTTGTGCGGAATTCCTGGAGTGGTGAAGAACTTTATCTGGAATCTTCATTAAAGGGAAATATGAAGTTCTCCGGTTGGATAAAAGAATCGGGTTTGAGAAGGATTCTTGCTTCAAAGGGTATCGATCTTGAAAAACTTTATTCCGATTCATTGAGAAAAAATTTCAAACCGGTTCCACTCGATTTCAGTATCGAGATATCGGGAAAAAGGAAGAGCAGAGAACTTATTAATAATAATGTGATCGGATATATACCGGGGAGATCTGAAAAGAGTATCGTTATAAGTGCTCATATTGATCATCTCGGTATGAATTCTGATTTGAAGGGGGATGGGATTTATAACGGAGCTATAGATAATGGGACTGCAGTTACTTCTATGATCTTGACTGCAAGAATTCTTAAAAAACTTGAAAAGTATTTAAAATATTCGATAATAGTTCTTGCTCCGAATGCAGAAGAGTCGGGACTTCTTGGGTCTAAGTATTTTATTATGAATTGTGATAAGGATAAAATAATTGCAAATGTGAACTTTGAGTCAACTCCGGTATGGGGGAAAAGTAAAAGTATTATAGGTATAGGTGCAAGGTTTTCATCTTTGGAGGATAAACTTGAACTGATCGCAGAAGAAGAGGGCCTTGAATATAAATATTTTTCTATGTCTAACCAGGGCTTCTTCTTCCGGTCTGACCAGTTTCCTTTCGCTATGGAAAACATCCCTTCGTTATGGATAAGTACCGGGGAGAATGATGATTCGGGTAATTATCTTTATAAAAAATTCTGGACAGAAAGATACCATACGGTTAAAGATGAATATGATCCTCAATGGAGTCTCGAAGGTTTAAGGCAGACCATTAAATATGCTCTTTTGCTTATTGAAAAGATCAATGCTGAAAAGGATCCTCCGAGATGGAAAAGGAAACTGACATTTCCGGTAAATTCTAAGTAATATATAATGAAAAATTCTGATATTTATAAAAAGATCCTGGAGCTGAATTCTAACGGGACTGAGTTTGTTTTGATCACTGTGATCGAGAAAAGAGGGAGTGGACCTTCTGAGACAGGCGGAAGGATGATCTATACATCAAGTGGAAAAACTTTCGGGACTATCGGTGGCGGGACTCTTGAAAAACTTGTTCTCAAAGAATCTGCAAAAGTTTTACAATCAGGATCAAGTATAATAAAAAAATATATGCTTGATAAAGAAGAAGTTCTTCCCGATGCGGAAAATACAGGAATGCTTTGCGGAGGAGATGTCACACTCTTTATTGAATATATGGCCGCAGAAGAACAGATTTTTATATTCGGAGCCGGGCATGTCGGGAAAAGTCTTATTCATCATTTAAGTGGATTGAGTTATAGGCTTACAGTTATTGACGACAGGGAGGATGTGTTGACGAATATCACAGGTGTCAGGAAGATATTTTTCAAGAAGGATCCATCTACTGTTTTTTCTGAAACCGGGGATTTGAACCGTAGTAATATTGTTATAGCTACATACTCCCATGAACTTGATTATAAGATATTTAAGAATATTATTGAAAGGGGATTCGTACCTAGATATCTCGGGATCGTGGCCTCAGATAAAAAGATAGATACTATAATATCAAGGTCGAAAAAAGAGGTAAAAAAAGAGTTTAAGACCGACTTTTTGTATTCTCCGGCAGGACTTGATATTGGTGGAAGAAGTCCGGCAGAAATAGCTCTTTCAATAGCTTCGGAAATTCAATCGGTCAGGTATGAAAAAAAGGAGCTAAAACACCTGTCCAAAAAGTTCAGGAATTGAAAACATGAAAATTGATTTTATTCTGAATAATGATGAGCTAAGTATTGATGTTGATCCTTTATTTTCTGTCCTGAGATTTTTAAGGGAGGAAAGAGGACTTTCGAGTGTCAAAATGGGATGTGGCGAAGGTGAATGCGGTGCTTGTACAGTTATTCTGGGCCATCATGAAAATGGAAAGATGAGATATAAAAGTGTTGTGTCCTGCCTTCTCCCGGTAGGAGAACTTGATGGAAAGCATCTTGTAACACTTGAGGGGATAAACGGACAGGGTCTTTCTCCGGTCCAGAAAGCGTTTGTTGATGAAGGGGCCGTGCAGTGCGGATTCTGTACTCCGGGATTCATAATGTCCATTACCGGTTTTTTCCTGTCATCAAAAGAACTTTCAGAAAAGAATATTTTAAATGCGATAGATGGAAATATATGCAGATGTACCGGATACTACTCAATTAAAAGAGGGGCGAACAGGGTTTTGTCCGAAATTGCTCCGAAGGTAGATGAGAAAAATCGGATATCGTCACTATCAGAAAACCTGGTCGTTCCCGAATACTTCAACTCAATTCCGGACAGATTGAACAAGCTGAAAGAGAATCGCAGGAAATCCGGTAATAATGAAACTGCCGGCAAGAACACATTGTTCATAGCCGGAGGAACAGATTTGCTTACGCGTGATACGAAAAGTTCAGGAAAGGATGTAGTGTTTGTATCTGGAATTAAAGATATTTCCACAATATCTTCAGACAGCGAATTTATTTATATCGGTGCTGGAGCTGTTGTAGAAGATATAATTGATTCAAAAATATTGAATGAAAATATCCCCGGAATTGATGACTTTATGTACTTGATCTCATCTCAAATAATCAGGAACAGGGCGACCATAGGAGGAAATATTGTCAATGCATCTCCGATTGGGGATCTTTCTGTTCTATTCCTTGCTCTTGATCCTGTTTTGGAGATCAGATCGGGAAGTGGTATTAGAGAAGTCAGTTTCAAGGAGTTCTTCAAAGATTACAAAGTGATGGACCTGACCGAGGGGGAATTGATATTTAAGATCAAAGTTCCTTTGAACCAGGGGAATAAATTTTTCAATTTTGAAAAAGTATCCAGAAGAAAGCACCTCGATATTGCAAGTTGTAACTCAGCTGCATGTTTCTATATTGAAAAGAAAACCATTAAAAAATGTGACTTGAGTGCCGGAGGTGTGGCACCTGTTCCTTTATATTTAAAAAAGAGTAGCTCTTACCTGGCAGGAAAAGAGGTAAACGAAAAAACAATTAAGAGTGTTATTGATATCGCAATTGAAGAGATCTCACCGATAAGTGATGTGAGGGGTTCAGCTGAATATAAAAAAGAGTTGCTGAAAAGGCTGATCAAAGCACATTTTGATAAATTGAATAGGTGGATGAAATGAACAAGAATGAGATCATTAAACATGTCAGGGGAGAATCTCAATTTATTGATGATCTTAATATCCCCGATAATCTGCTCTATGGAACGGTCTTTACATCTGAAGTTCCTCACGGCCGGATCAAAAAGATAGATATCGGAAAAGCATCAGCCATCAAAGGTGTGGTCAGAATAATTGATCATAAGGATATTCCCGGAGAGAATCAGATCGGTGCGATAATCAGGGATGAGGAGTTGTTATCAGAAGGGGTTGTGAAATTTGCAGGAGAGCCGATATTGCTTATACTGTCAGAAGATCCCGATTCAGGGAGGGAGGCATTAAAAAATATCGAAGTGGATATTTCCCCTCTTCGAGTGATAACAGATCCGAGGGAGGCTTTCTCGGCAGGAGATCTGATCGTTCCGGCCAGGACATTCGATCATGGCAATATTGATTTGGCATGGGATGAATGTGACACTATTGTTGAAGGCAGGGCTGATTCCGGCGGGCAGGAACATTTTTATATGGAAACACAGGCATCTATTGCTTATCCAGTTGAGAAGGATGGAGTGAAAGTCCTTTCGTCTACCCAGTCTCCTACGGCTGTTCAGAGAACTGTTTCAAAAGTTCTCGGTATTCCCATGAACAGAGTTGAGGTTGATGTAAGAAGGGTCGGGGGGGCATTTGGCGGGAAAGAAGATCAGGCAACTCCATGGGCGTCTATGGCGGCACTCGGAGCATTTTTAACAAAGAGACCAGTTAAAATAGTACTATCCAGAACCGAAGATATAAGAAATACAGGGAAAAGGCATCCTTTCTCGTCTGATTTTAAGATAGGACTCGATAGTACCGGAAAGATCATTGCGTATGAGGCAACTCTTTATCAGAATTGCGGAGCATATGCGGACCTGTCCACTGCGATCCTCGAAAGAGCTTTGTTTCATTCGACCAACTCATATTTTATTCCCAATGTCAGGGTTACAGGAATAAGCTGTTATACAAATCTTCCTCCTTTTACCGCATTCAGGGGATTTGGAGGTCCTCAGGCAATTTTTGTTATCGAATCTGCTATCAGAAAAGCTGCAGATAAGATGAAAATAGATACAAGAAAGATCCAGAAGAAAAATCTTCTAAAAGAAGGAGATTCTTTTCCATACGGGATGCAGACTGAGAATTGTAATATCTCTTCCACATGGGAAAAACTTGAGAAAAAATTCGGTATCGAAAAAGTTTACCGTGAAATTGATGAGTTTAACAAAAAGAATAGCCTGATAAAAAAAGGTGCAGCTGTAATACCTGTCACATTTGGAATTTCTTTTACAAATAAAATGATGAATCAGGCTGGTGCTCTGGTACATATCTATACAGATGGAAGCGTTTCTGTCAGCACAGGAGCGGTTGAGATGGGCCAGGGTGTCAATAAGAAGATTATAAATGTAACAGCAGAGATGCTTTCTATCTCTCCTGCACGTGTAAGGATAGAGACAACGAATACAACAAGAGTTGCTAATACCTCACCTACTGCCGCCAGTTCCGGAGCTGATCTTAATGGTATGGCTACAAGAACCGCTTGTATCAGGCTGTCTGAAAGGCTTAGAACCATAGCAGCCAAAAGACTGAGAACAGATCCGGAAAAAATAAGATTTTCAGAAGAAAAAGCTGTTAATAGTGAAGATAGTAAATATCTCGAGTGGGAAGAGTTGATAGGGATAGCTTACAGTGAAAGAGTATCGTTGACCTCTCAGGCTTTTTATGCGACTCCTGATATATATTTTGATAAATCAAGTGAAAAGGGGAAACCTTTTGCTTATCATGTGTTTGGTACTGCTCTGATCGAGGCGGAACTGGATGTTCTAAGAGGAACGTATAAATTTAACAGGGCAAGTATAGTGCACGACACCGGAAAAAGCCTTGATAAACAAACCGATATGGGGCAAATTGAAGGTGCTCTTGTTCAGGGGCTCGGCTGGGTTACTATCGAAGAACTGTTGTATGGGAAAGATGGCCGGATAATAACCGGAAGTTCCTCAACATACAAAGTCCCTGATATAAGATCAATACCGGATGAGATTAATGTGGAAATGATGGAGGAACTGAAAAATCCCTATGCGGTCCTCGGGTCAAAAGCAGTTGGTGAACCCCCGTTCATGTACGGGATCGGGGGTTATTTTGCTGTTCAGAATTGTATAATTGCAGCAACAAAAGAGAATATTTTAAACTTCGATTCCCCTATTACTCCAGAAAAAGTTGTTGGTCTGCTGACCTGATCCTGATTGCTTTAGAATCCCAGCCCGATCTGTGCACCTATGACATTTTCCGAGAACATATGCTCGAAAGATGTTATCATATACAACCTAAATCTTAAATTACTGCTTCTGTATCCCACATTCAGCTTTAAACCGAAATCAGTATCAAAAGCTGCGAAATTTCCTGCAACAATAACCAAAGTAGTTAACCCGCCACCGAGAAACATTTTCCCAAGTTTAACATTGGCAAGTATAGAAGGTTCCAACAAAAAGATGTTGAATTTAAATTTGCTGGTCAAAAGGTTAAGTTCCGGACTGATCATGAACAGATCGTTTATACTGAAATCAATATTTGCTCCGATTGTCCACAGATAATCTGCAAAAGAAAAAGAATCATCTGTTAAAATACCAAAGTTAGCGAAGAGTTTTGTGGAATCAGCTCTCAGGTCACCTGAAAACATCATAGATACAACAAAAAATATTACTATTACTGATAATACTTTTTTCATTTGTTCTCCTTTAATATTATTTTTAAAATTCAAATCCTATTTGTGCTGACACCCAATTGTCTCCGAAAAGGTCATTGAAGGGAGAAAAGTGCATAACTCTGAGCACCATATCTCCAAGCCTGAATCCAACGTTAAGTTTCAGTCCGGTAAATTCTTCAACTAATTCTTTCCCTGCCAATCGGAACAATCTCATTGGTCCCGCTCCGACAAATGCGTTTTTAAGTTTCAGGTTCAGAATAATCGCAGGTTCCAGATAGATCACCCTGCAGATCGGTTTAACGAAGATATTAGCTTCAGGAGTTATCATAAACTTTTTTGAAAAATGATAGTCCCAGTTCACACCGAAATAAAAGAACAGGTTTTGTGTAGTATCATTATAAAGAAGTCCGTATTTATGGAACAGTCTGTTATAATCCTTTCCTGAAAGGGATGTTGCAGATAATGTAAAAAGAACTAATATTAAAATTACTATAAGTATTGTTTTCTTCAAAATACCCTCCTTTTGTTTATGTTACAATAAAACAAGTAAAAAATAAATCAATAAAATAAGATTATTCATATAACAGTAATTTTTTTTCGGAGAATGGATATTCCCGTTGTGTTATAATTCCAACATGAAAAGAGACAATGATCTATACGTAAGGATCACCCTTTTTGCTATTATTTCCGTTGGTTTTCTTTTAAGGATAAATCACTGGTTCGATTTTCTCGGAGCTGATGAAATAGGAAAAACCGGACTCATGACATGGTCCTGGGATTTCCACAAGGACCCTTTCCCAGTTCATTATTATCCTCCTTTCTTCCTTTATCTTAACTTTGTTTTTTCTTTTGTACTCAAAAAACTTGTGATCTTTCTCGGGATCATAGATTTTAATAATATTTTTCAGAATACAGATTTCGGTTTCATATTTACACTTAAGACAGGGAGACTTCTTTCTGCAATTTTCGGGACTATCAATATTTATATGGTCTTTTTGATCGGGAAAAGGTTTTTTGACAGGTTTGCCGGATTGACAGCGGCACTGATCCTGGCCGTATTCTGGCCCCATGTAATTGATTCCCACAATTTTAAATCTGATGTTCTCCTGACCTTGTTGATCACTGTAACTTTCTACTATGCTTTGAAGTTTTTCAGAAGTAAAAGAACAGGACTGTTAATGCTTTCCTCCTTTCTTCTCGGTTTGTCGATAGCAACGAAGTTTAATGGTGTTTTCTTCGGACTTGTCCTTTTGATCCCTTTGTTCTACATTAGAAAAGAGTACGCTGTCATTAAAGGTTTTTTTTATATTGCGGTGGGAGGTGTGCTCGGATTTTTTGCAGGAGCTCCAAACTGGCTCGTTCATCCGGTTAGTAATGTTAAGATAACATTAAAATATCTTAAGAGGCTTACTGAGGAACTGGTATGGTATGACCAGTTCCCATCATCTTTTATCCTTTACGGAAAAAATATTCTGGAACATTTCGGGATATTATTGATAATTATTTTTATTTGTGGAGTAATCACCGCTTTTGTATACAAGAACAGAGAATCAGTCATTATTGTGATCTCATTACTTGTATATTTTATCCTGGCAAGTCGTGAGAACTATCTGAATTACAGAGCAATATTACCACTTATTCCACTGATGGCGGTCGTGATCGGGAAATTCATATTTCTGGACATAAAAGAATTACTTGCCAATGTCCGAATCAGAAGAATTGCCACGGGTCTGCTGTTGATCCCAGTGGTTGTTTATTCTGCAGGGAATTTCAATAGGAGTTACAAAAGCTTTGATCTTTTAAAAGGGATCGCATCACATCCTGTTCGTGAGCGTGCCGGGATCGGAGACCCGGATTATTCCTCCTATTATATGAAAAATCATTTTAATAGATCCAGCCTGATCTTCAGGGAGATGTGGACCCCTCCTGCCATCGGGTTCAAAGGTGCGGTATTCGGGAAAGATGTTACCAGGGTTCCCCAGAGATTGTTTTTGGGAAACAGACAGTTCGATTTTCTCGTTACGAGTTTCAGCACTGATTATATTTTAAGAAAATCAAAGAACAAGGATTTTATAGATGCTGCAAAGAAAAGATTAAAGAATTTTGTTATTTTTTATAAGGTTGATCGTCCTGCAATTTTCACATGGAGTGATGATATTCAGTTCTGGTATAGACGACCTGAATATGTAAAGGGGAACTTCAGCGCAGATAAAGGTATTATACTTCCCCGGAATTTTGTTCCTTTAACAAAAAATCCTTCTGTTTTTCTTCCTCTTCAGAGATATGAAAAAGATCCTTGTTACGGTGTTATAAACAATGGAATATCAGGGAAGTTTATTTTTTCACATAAAAGGATAAAGAAGATCGCGTTTAATTATATTGCAAATGATAAGCTGAAATTAATATTTGATGTGAACGGTAAAAAAGTGATATCCACAACAGGAAAGGACGAGTTTACAGGTTATACGGAAGTTGTTGGTCCGATCCCTCAAATATTTAGAGATACTGTGATCAGAAGATTGTATGAGACTGTGATAGATCCCGATGAACTTGGGGTCGGGTTTTATATATATAAGATAGAGATCAAAGCAAATACACGAATAACAATACCTTTTACTTTCAAAGCGAAGTTTGAAAATGAAGGATATGTTGGAGATGAAGCAGAAGAAACAACTCAGGTTCCCAAAGAGGATATCCCCGAATTGTTCAGTAAAGTGAAAGCTCCTGAGTGGGTGAGATCATTTTTCAGGAATACCGGCGTGGATATTTCTCTGCTTTCGTATATTAACAATCTCGAAGTCTATAACAATAAAAGTGATTCTATAGATGATGTCGCTACAGAATATTTTCCTGTGGGATCAGGTTGTTTCAATATAAATATTTTTACAGATAAGATAGTTAAAGGTCAAAGGGCAGGAAATGATGCGGAATTAAAAATGATCTTTGTCTCAGGCAGGAATAAAGAAAGTATGACCATAAACGTGAGTGAAGGGAAGACAAGAATGGATCTTGATTTTAAACATAAAGGGGGTTTCATCCGGATATTTAGTTCAGGGACAAGAGGTGCAAATCTGATTATCAAAAAAATCACATTAGTTCCAGACTTTAAAAAGTATTATAATTACTCTGGGAGTAAAAAATAGAGTATATTTCGGATATATCCGGATATGATCTCTCTTAATTTGACCTGGCTATGAATATGTGGTATTTAAAAACCTCGGATTTTATTGGAAAAGAAGCCTGAATTTAATAAAAATGAAAAATAAACGTCGTGTAATACTATCATTTGATGTAGATGGAGAGAGAGCTTTTCGCTCAATTGATAAATCGGATAAAGATATCTATCTTGATCAGGGTGTTCCCGCCATCACCCGGTTTCTGAAAGAGAATGATCTCGATGCCACTTTTTTTACTGTGGGGAAAAATATTCAGGATTTTCCGGAGACTCATGAATTACTGAAAGATTATGAGATAGGGAATCATACTTTTTCACATCCCAGATTTCTGACAAAGAAGGGACAAAAAGAAAAGGAAACGGAGATAAAGAAGAGTCACGATATTATTACTGAATTTTTCGGAAATCCTCCCGTTATGTTCCGCGCACCCGATTATTCAATAGACAGAGATATCTTTGATATCCTTAAAAGCATGAACTACAAAGGTGATTCTTCAATGATAAAGGTACTTCTTCCCTTCAGATATTTTTCTAATTATCTGAAACAATGGAAGCTGGCAGGAGATGAGTTGGAGATCCCCCTTACCAGTTTTATCATACCCTTTAATGGTACGTCTGTGATATCATTTGGAATGAATTATGCGAAAATCGTTTTTAATATTCTTATTATGTTTCGGAAGACGATCGTACTGAATTTTCATCCGAGGGATTTTGTGAATATCGGTATTGAAGAAACAGGATTTATGAACAGGGCTAAGGCTCTTGAAACTTCCCTCGCATTTCTGAAATATATTAACGAAAAATGTGATGTTATGAGTTTCAGGCAATATATGAGTGGGGAAAAAAATTTACAGAATTAAAAAATGAGAATGAAAATTATTGAGGTGAGATCATGAATATACTTGGAATTATTTATCATCCTGAGTTCGGACACCCTTCAGCGTGTCTTTTAAAAGACGGGAAACTTATAAGCTTTATAGAAGAAGAGAGGTTGATGAGGGTGAAGCAGGCCTCAGGTTACTTTCCTTCCAAATCGGTCGCATTCTGTCTTAAGCAGGGCGGAATAGATCTGAATGATGTGGACCTGATCGCAGTTGGATGGGATTCAAATTATTATAAGATCAAGTACCCTCTGTTCCTTGCCAGGTCATTTCTAAAATTCAAGCTGACCGGACTTACTAGAAAGAGCTTAAGAAAAGTGGGCAAAGGGAGAAAAAATCTCGGTTCAGGTGTTATATCAGGATTCAAGGATATTCTGAACTACCATCCAAAGAACATTGAACAAAATATTGTGTTCGGTCTTAATGATGCCGGATATGCAGGCCAGAAGGTTCCTCCTGTCGTTTATGTAAAACATCACTATGCTCATGCTGCTTCAGCGTACTATAGTTCTGGATTTAATGCTTCAGCTATTCTTGTGTTCGACGGTCATGGAGAAAATTCCACTATTACGATATGGTCGGGAAAAAATGAAAAGATCAAATTATTAAAAGAAATAAGCATTCCGAATTCTCTGGGATGGTTCTATTCGGCGTTTACTGAATATCTTGGATGGAGTCCAAATGAAGGAGAAGTAAAATTGATGGGGCTTGCTCCGTTCGGGAAACCCAATGGTGAGATCAAGAAAGTAGTTGACGACATGGTCATCCTGACAAAGAACGGGATAAAAGTTAAACCAGAGTATCTGTTCTACAGCAAGAGAACTTACGGATATTTCTACAGTGATCTGATCGTTGAAAAATTCGGTATGCCGAAGGAGAAAGGGGAGGAATTCACTCAGTTTCATAAAGATCTTGCATTTGCTGTCCAGACAAGACTTGAAGAAGCGGGGATCCATCTTGCAAATCTTGCGCTTGAAATGACAGGGAGTGACAATTTATGCCTCTCCGGCGGTGTTGCGCTCAATTGTAAGATGAACGGTGAGATCCATAAGCATTCCAATGCGAAAGAACTGTTCGTTCAGCCGATCTCTCATGATGCCGGTGTTTCATTGGGAGCTGCGATGGCTGTAGCGATGGAAAAGGGTGATGATCCACGATTTAAAATGGATCATGTCTATTTAGGTACATCGTTTACCGATGCTCAGATCGAAAAAGTACTTGTAAGAAATAAAGTGAATTTTGAAAAGAGGAAGGACATTCCGGAATATGGCGCAAAGAAGATCAGGGAAGGGAAGATCGTGGGATGGTTCCAGGGAGCAATGGAAGCTGGTCCCAGAGCTCTCGGAGGGAGGTCGATCCTTGCTGATCCGAGCGATCCCGACATGAAGGATAAAGTTAATGATTTTGTCAAATTTCGTGAGAACTGGAGACCTTTTGCTTTATCTCTCCTTGAAGAATATAAAGATGAATATCTTAAAAAGCCTGCAGATTCACCATTTATGATAATGGCATTTGATGTTCCTGAAGATAAATATAAAGATATCCAGAGTGCAATGCACTGGATAGATAATACAACACGGCCCCAAACGGTCAGTAAAAAGACGAATAAAATTTACTGGGAAGTCATTGATGAATTCAGAAAGTTGACCGGAATCCCGGGAGTTCTTAATACATCTTTTAATATCAAAGGGGAGCCGATCGTCAGTTCACCTGAGGATGCATTGAGATGTTTTTACGGAACCGGAATGGATGTCCTGATCATCGGCAATTACGTAATTGATAAAGAAAAGTGTAAAAAGGCTTCTGGGAAGGAATGATCTGAAATTCAAATTTCAGCCCTAAATTTAGAATTCAAAATTAAGAATTTAGAATTGCATCCGGCAATCGGGCCGGGGGATCTATTTTTTCAAATCTTTGACGCATCTGAATCCGAGCCATTTCAGTGATCTGTTTACCGGAAAAGGAATACGTGTGGAATATTTGACATCATTTCTTATATTGGTCCAGGCCCCCCCTCTTATAACTCCGATCTTTTGAGCATATTTATTCCTGCCTGTAAGCATTTCCATAGGGTAATCACCGGTTGTCCATTCGAACACATTTCCAATATGATCATAAAAGCCTATTTCATTGGGCGGAGTTGAGAAAATCTGGGAAACATTCTTCCTCTCCACATTATAAAATATGCCTCTTTTTTCTTTGTATATCATTGAAAGAAAAGGTTGATAATCTTTTTTCAAAGCCCTGGCCGCAATTTCCCATTCCCATTCTGACGGGAGTCTTTTGCCTGCATATTTTGCATACATAGCTGCATCCTCACGCGTAACACCGGTTGCAGGATCAAACGGATTCTTGCCAGCGTAAGATCTGTCGAATTTTCCAGAAGGTTTATAATTTGTTTTTTCCAAAAAAATGAGGAACTGGATATTTGAAACAGGATGAATATCAATGTAAAAACTTTTAAATGATCTTTTAATGAGAGGCGAATTGCAGGTAGATCTTTTTTCTCCGGTGAAATATTCGCCTTTCGGGATGAAGATCATAGATGATCCTCCGGGTCTAAGGGACTTGAGGTAGGGACCAAAGTTTTTTGAGCTCTTGCCTATAGAAGGGAAAAGGACATAGATCGATAAGAATAGAATTAAAATATGTTTCATTTTTTCAAGTATTTTTTCAAGTAAAAAAGGATCTTTTGTTTTTCTGAACTTCTGATGAATCTTACTGCAGGACCGTTATCTGATAAAGGTCTCTCCAGGTCAAGGAACCGCCGAAATTTCCCGAAGTTCATCAGTATGATAAGATCCACCGGGAGTTCGTTGCTGTTAATTGCTCTCACCGCGAAATAGTGGTAAAAACCGGGTAATAACACTGCGATCCTTTCCGGATCAATATCAGGGTCTTTTTTGAGGAAATTTAAGGCTCCGTTAACCTCCATATCACACAGATTTATCTTTGTTTTTTTTCTGCATGCTCTTTTTGTGTTCGGTGCAAGAACGGCAAATCCACGTTTCACAAGAATATCTATAAGATCGGAATAGAATAATCTTGTTTGTGATTCGGGGGGATAAATCAGCAGGGCAGGAATATCTGAACCTTTCTGAGGTTTCCTGTATGTTGCATTTATCGGCATATTATCGGTTGAGAAAAAAGTGATCATATTCTCAGGAACTGGATTTTTTATTATTCCGTCGGCATATTTCTTTATCCCGAAGACTTCGGCAAAAAAATTTGCTATACGGACCTGGATTTCCGGTAATTCATCAAAAACAAAAGTACCGTGAGCAGGTAAGGTGAAGGGAGTTTCCTTTTTCTTGATGAACAGGTTCCTGGTCATTGGATTCAAACTTCTTGCTGTATATTCTTCCATAAGAAGATAATGATTTCCGTCCAGAATGCTGGCAATATTAAAGATGGCAAGGTCAGTGTTCCTTGTGATCCATTCTCTGGATCTCTCTCTTAATATCGGTCCGGATATTATCACATCTGCTATCACATCTGTATTTCCCTGAATTGCATACATCCCGGTCTCAACCGTAAAACTTGCCGTAATGATCCCGACCTTTCCTTTCTCGGTGTAATTAAGAGAGCTTAAATATTTTAATGCATCCTTCAGATCTGTGATCCTTTTTGGGCTAAGGTCAGCCCTCTGTCTTACAAAGTTCGGAGCAAAGGCAATGATCCCTCTTTTTGCAAACATCGGGAATAGTTTTAGAAAATCGTCTCTGTTCCCCGATAATTGATGAAAACAGGCAACCGAAGGATATTTTCTTTTCCCCGGGTTTTCCGGTCTCAATAAAAATGAGCTAAGTTCAAAGCCGTCTCTCGTTTTAAAAGTTACTTCATCTATGATCCAGACCTTTTTACTGTTCAGACTCAGAAAATAGAAAAATGCTGCGACGATCAGCACAGCGAAGGAGATAAGAATGATCTTTATTAACGGACCTTTTTTGTTTGTTATTGTCAATTCCCGATATATCCCAGGGTTTCCAGTTTTTTCTGTTCCTCTTTAGTCAGGTTTGTTTTTTGTGAAACATGTCTGTTGTTCTCTGTCATCCGGATATATCTTTTCAGGATCTTGTACATTCTGAAGAATACTTTTTTGTCTGAATCAAATCGATTATTTTTTTCAGTTCTATCCTTTTTAATGTCATATAATTCAAATTTATTATTTTCAAAATCCTTTATTAGTTTCCACCCATTATTGACGATCGCACACTTATTGTAGAGCGTATCATATTTTTTCTCATTAACTTCCATAAAGACCGTTTCGGATACTTTTTTACTGAAGATGCTGGTTCCGCTGAAATATTCCGGGATTTTTATCCCAACAGCATCAAGTATTGTTGGAGCAATGTCAATATTTGAAAATACCGGTCGTATGTTCCCCTTTTTTTTGTAACCTTCAGGTAATTTTAATATGAATGGGATGCGGGTCAATTCATTATAAAGTGATTGTCCGTGTCCCAGTGCACCTCTTTCTCCAAACTCTTCTCCATGATCGGATACAAATACGATTAATGTGTTTTTGTAGATGTTATTTTCTTTTAAGCTTTCAATTACTTTACCTATATACTTATCTGTAAATCTTATTTCACTTTTGTAGCATTCATCAAAATAATTGAGATCCTCTTTTGAAAAAAGATTGTCTCGAATTATATCGGCTTTTTTCTTTTCATCGGCTTCGGGCAGAAAAGGGCCGGAATAGGTAGATTTTTTTTCGTGGTCAACATATCTGTAATGAGGATCAAAATAATGGAGGAACATAAAAAAGCTTCTGTTCTTATTATTCTTGATGATGTTGATCGCTTCTTTTGTGACCTCGGGAGATGTAATTGTCAGCAGGTTGTTGTCAGCGGAATTGATCTTTTCGATATATGTGTCGAATCCCTGTCCCAATCCGTATTTTTTTTTCAGGAATATATGAGTGATAATACCATGGGTACTATAACCGTTCGTTTTCAATATTTCTGCAAGGGTTACAAATTTTTCATCTATCTTTGAGTTCCTCTTTTCAACACCGATCTCAGAAGGAAATTTTGATGTGATCATAGAAGAGATTGATGGAAGGGTCCATGGGGCGTTTGAATAAGATGATCCGAAATATACGGAGTCATTTTTAAGCAACTTCATCAGAGCAGGAGTATTTCCGTTCCCATTTTTTCCCATATCTGTATGATCTGCTCTGAGAGTATCGACTATTATGAAAACAATGTTGGGGCGGGTACTTCTTCTGTTCATCAGTAGTAATCCTGCAATGATAACTGCAAGAAATGTGATTGTAATTATGATCGATTTTTTCACTTTGATCCCATATTTGAATTTATATTTCCTCATAAGAATCAGACAATGACAATATACCATAACAGATGATCCATATCAACCTGTGTCATGGTACAAAACCGGGTGTGATTTTACAGATATCCGAGTGCCTTAAGATTCTCAAGATCTTTGTTAGTTACTTTTAGCGGGACACCTTTTATTTTTCCGGAGAATATTTTTCGTTTTATCAGGTTGATCCTGTTTTTTAGATCTGAAAGGATATTTTTTAAGCCGGGATCACTGGAAAGATCATTTTCTTCGGCGAAATCTTTCGAAAGATCGTAAAGTTCATATTCTCTGTATTCAGGGAGGGGGAATCCGGAATAAAAATCATTCATTTCTTTTGAATACTTTAAATTGTATATTAATTTAAACTTTCCCTTTATCACAGAGATCATCTGGGGGACCTGGGAAAGTTTTATTTTTGATCCTGTATGGATGAGGAGTGATTCAATATACCGGTCATTATTGGAATTTCCCGGATTATTCAATATCGGCAAAAGAGATTCCCCGTCAGTTTCGAATTCTAAGGAAATATTAAGATAATCAAGAACAGTAGGAAGAACATCCATTATGGAACAGTTCTGAACTATCCTTTTTCCTTTATATTTTCCGGAGGGAAATTTTATCATAAGTGGAATATGGAGGGTTTCGTTGTAGAGATTATTTCCGTGACCCCATGCTCCGTTCTCGAAAAATTCTTCACCGTGATCCGACATGAAGATTATCAGTGAGTTTTCGTACATTCCGGATCTTTTCAAAGCATCAATGAAATATCCGAACCAATGATCAAAAAATTCAAGTTCCGAATTATATGCAGCAATTATCCCTTTTTTCCTTCTTTCACTTCTGGGTCTGTATGTGAACAGACGGTCGTGTTCCGCAAGTCTGTATGGGAATGAGAGATCGGTTGTATATTCTTTTGTTTTATTATCATCTGAATATTGAAGTCCCGGATGGAGCCTGAACGGGCTGTGCACCTGATATGTATGAAGAAAACTGAAGCTGTTATTGAATCCCTCAGCCCCGATAAATTTTGCCATATGTTTGAACATTTTTTTCGAGAAGACCCCGGATCTCCATTTTTTGGAAGTGTAAGTATCAAATCCTCTGTAAAATCCGTATTTGTACTTTACGAACATTCCTTCGTTAAGACTTGAGGCGAATCTGTTCCGGGATATCAACTCCGTCAGAACAGGTATTTTGTCGGATAATCTGAGCTTTTTGGTATAAACACCATGATTGAAAATATTTCTTGAAGTGAATAGCGACATGTGAGAAGGGAGTGTCCATGTTGTCGTTGAGAAGCAATTATTGAAAACAGCACAATCTTTCGAGAATCTGGTTATATTCCTGCTAATGTTCCCCTTATGTCCGTAGACACCGAGATGGTCTGCTCTCAATGTGTCGGCGATTATCAGGAAAACAGGGCTTTTATTATTGGATCTCAGGTAAACCGGTTCGGTAATAAATATCTGCGAATTTCCGTTGAAATCAACGATTATCCTGTCTGATCCGGTCAGAGTAAGTTTCTGATCGAAGGTTACCGCTTTTTTATTTAACTGAAATTCCCGGAGTAATTTTTTATCTCCTCCGGATTCGAGAAATATACTGACAGACAGATCGTTGCTGTCAGTCTTTTTTAGTTTCCCGGTTGTGAAATATACAGTAACATCTCCCCTTATCTCAGGTTCGAATACCATTGAGCCCGATTTGTCGATCTTATAAGACATCGATCTGAAAGTGGTCTTCTCTCTTTGTACAAAGTTGTAAATCGTCTGACCGTCTCCCCCCGATAACGATCTCTTTCCTTCACGGTCAACATTTTCAGATCCGGGAAGATCGAGCGTTCCTCTCTCAAAGTACTTATCCTTTCCCCCACATGATGTTATTATAGAGAATACTATAAAGAGAGTGATCAACTTACCCGCTATCTTAAAAAATTTCCCCATTTATCCTCCGGCAACCATAACATTCATCATTATTTTAAGTATTATCTGATCTCCCATTATAACATAAATCAGAGGCTTCATTTTTAGGGGTGTGACAAAAATTGTCACTTAATGATGATTTTTGCAAATAATTTGAATTTTTTTTTTGATTATGTAATACTACACAGGGGTTTCGGATTGGCAGGAAAGTTGCATTTAGCTAATTAGAAAAAAGTTTATCAAATGGAGCATCTATGAAAAAATTTATAATAATTGTTTTTACTTTATTTATCCTGTTCTTCTCATTGAACAGTCAGACAATAAGTTCCCTTGGGGTTAGTGGATCATATTATGATATCAGGTCTGATAACAATGGGACCATTCATATTATCTGGATTGAGAATGGGTGGCAAAAGTATGGACAGATAGTAAACCGACAGATCGTAAACCAGGTTACTATACCAGTGCTTAATAGGAGTGAGGTTATTACCAAGAAGTTCAGACCGAGGCTGGCGGTAAAACCCGACGGGAGCGAGGTACATTTTGTCTGGGCAACTCCTTTATCGAAATCCAAGGACCTGATGCACTGTTGGAGAGATTCCGGAGGGACATGGCGAAAGGAGAAAATATATACTTCATCCAAATATATGCTTGCACCTGCTTTTGCAGTCGATTCGAGCGGGGTCTGGCATGCTGCTGTTGTTGGAGATAACGGTGCGAATGTTATACATCCGATCGTATATTTCCGCAAAGCGGTCGGAGCTTCATGGGAAAGGATGACAAATATTGCTCCTGCGACAAGAGAATTCTTGTGGCCCAACCTTTTTACCGATACCAATGGTAACGTACATATCACCTGGGACAAGGACAAGGATTTTATTCAATACCGGTATGCTCCTTCAGGTGGAGACCTTTCAACAAGCACAACCATAACATTACCCAATCTTCACCCTCACAACAAGGAGAGTGAAGTATTTGCTGACTCTTTGGGAAATGTTCATGTTGCGGCCCTTTCATTTCAAAATGGTGGTACTCCGGGCGGGATAGATTATTGGGTGAAACCGGCAGGAGGCTCTTTTTCAACTGCAATAACGGTTTCCGGAGCAGCATTTCCAATTATAAGTTATTTTCCGTATCCTGCAATAATTGCCAGATCTACAGACATGGTGGCAGTATCCTGGGCTCGCACAAACAGTACTTCTAATCCGGCAACGATAGAAGTAGCTACTTATGATGGTTCATGGACGATCTACACCATTTCCACAACGGCAAATGTTAAAGCCGATACAAGAACTACTATGGCAATGGACAATTCGACCGCCTATCTGGTCTGGAGAGAGGGAGATCAGGTTCTTTACCTTGCCACATTTGATTATGCTATGTTCGGAGTTATCTCACCTAACGGAGGAGAAAAGTGGGGAGTCGAAAAGACATACGATATTAAATGGAACCTCGAAAATTCAACAGGTAATGTAGATATAAATCTATTCAAGAACAATGTAAATCTGGGACCGATCGTTTCAGATATTGCCGATTCCGGCAGTTATGCCTGGACAATAAATAACCTTGAGAGTGGAACTGAAATATTAACCGGGGATGATTATCAGGTTGAAGTGACTGCAAGAAACGGGTCGGATGATGATATGTCGAATGAAGATTTTTCGATATCAGCTTCTATTGATATTACAGCTCCTTTGGCAGGTGTAATATGGAATATGGGTACAACTCAGGAAATTACCTGGGAAAAAACAGGTACTCAGAACGATTATGTAAATATTACATTATTTAAATCCGGTTCTGCCGTATTGAATATAGGGACAAGTGTTGATAATTCAGGAAGTTTTTTCTGGAATATTCCCGGGACGATATCTCCTGATACGACCTATATTATCAGAGTGGAAACCACTGATGGTTCGGTAGTTGATGACAGTGATTTCTTTTCGATCCTCGGATCAATAGAAGTAACATCACCATCTGCAGGAGAGGAATGGTTGTACGGTGAGACCCATACGATAACTTGGGTTGCTACCGGAACAATGAACTCAAGCGTAAAGTTAAGGCTGCAGCAGAATGGTTCAAATATTGTGGCAATAACAGATGTAACTCCCAATGACGGTTCTTATTCATGGACGGTACCGGCTTCGGTTCCAGCGGCAACGAATTACGTAGTTATGGTTAAGACAATAGACAGTGTTGTATTTGACACCAGTGAAGAATTTACAATTGCAGAAGAAAGTAACAATCCGACATTGACCGTTACATCTCCTGTATCAAGTTCGAACTGGTCCTCCGGATCGACCCATTCTGTCACCTGGAATAAAACGGGGGCACAGGATGCAAATGTTAAAATAGAGTTGTTTAAGAACGGAGCGCTTGATACCACCATTATTTCTTCCACTGCAAATGATGGAAGTTATAGCTGGATGATAGATGGGAATAAACCGACAGGTTCTGATTATATGGTCAGAATAACTACTCTCGATGGTCAGATCACGGATGACAGTGACACTTTTACCATCACATTGACCTCGCCCGAGATAACGGTTACTTCACCTGCTTCCGGAGTGGACTGGAGAAGAGGGTCTTCTTATACGATCTCATGGGATACGGCAGGCAGTATGGATGCTAATGTGAAGATCGAATTGATAAAAGGTGGAGCGCTGAATACTACGATAATTTCATCGACCGCAAATGATGGAAGTTACAGTTGGACAATAGATCCAGGACAGACAACCGGGACAGACTATGTTGTGAGAGTGACAACTGTCGATAATGCGGTAACAGATGACAGCGGACAGTTTACTATATCAGATCAGCCTGTTGACGGAATAACGGTCACATCACCCAACAGTTCATCCCAGTGGTTCCATGGTAACACCTATACAATTACATGGGACAGAACGGGAACAATGGGAAGTTCGGTAAAATTGAGACTGCAGCAGAACGGGGCTAATATAGTTACAATAACAAATTCAACTCCCAATGATGGTTCTTATTCATGGACAGTACCGGTTTCGGTTCCATCAGCATCAAATTATGTGATCATGGTCAAAACTACAGATAATCTTGTTTTTGATATCAGTGATGAATTTTATGTGGGAACAACGATCGTTACACCAACCCTGACCGTCACATCACCTGTATCGAGTTCGAACTGGTCCTCCGGATCGACCCATTCTGTCACCTGGAATAAAACGGGGGCACAGGATGCAAATGTTAAAATAGAGTTGTTTAAGAACGGAGCGCTTGATACCACCATTATTTCTTCCACTGCAAATGATGGAAGTTATAGCTGGATGATAGATGGGAATAAACCGACAGGTTCTGATTATATGGTCAGAATAACTACTCTCGATGGTCAGATCACGGATGACAGTGACACTTTTACCATCACATTGACCTCGCCCGAGATAACGGTTACTTCACCTGCTTCCGGAGTGGACTGGAGAAGAGGGTCTTCTTATACGATCTCATGGGATACGGCAGGCAGTATGGATGCTAATGTGAAGATCGAATTGATAAAAGGTGGAGCGCTGAATACTACGATAATTTCATCGACCGCAAATGATGGAAGTTACAGTTGGACAATAGATCCAGGACAGACAACCGGGACAGACTATGTTGTGAGAGTGACAACTGTCGATAATGCGGTAACAGATGACAGCGGACAGTTTACTATATCAGATCAGCCTGTTGACGGAATAACGGTCACATCACCCAACAGTTCATCCCAGTGGTTCCATGGTAACACCTATACAATTACATGGGACAGAACGGGAACAATGGGAAGTTCGGTAAAATTGAGACTGCAGCAGAACGGGGCTAATATAGTTACAATAACAAATTCAACTCCCAATGATGGTTCTTATTCATGGACAGTACCGGTTTCGGTTCCATCAGCATCAAATTATGTGATCATGGTCAAAACTACAGATAATCTTGTTTTTGATATCAGTGATGAATTTTATGTGGGTTCGGAAGTAGTGACACCTACTATAACGGTTACTTCACCGATCTCTTCATCTTACTGGATCACGGGATCCACTTATGCCATAACCTGGGATAAGACCGGGACACAGAATGCTAATGTAAAAATAGAACTATATAAAGGGGGAACTCTTGATTCTCCTATTATAGCTACAACGCCGAACAGCGGTTCATATTCATGGACAATTAATGGAGCACAAACTCCAGGGAGTGATTATGTTGTAAAGGTAACAACCGTGGATGATCAGATTACTGATGACAGCGATCAATTTGAAATATCGGATACTCCTGTGTCAGCAACGATCGATATCACATCACCTTCAGGTACGTCGGAGTTGAATGCAGGAAGCTCAACAACAATAACCTGGAATAAGACCGGAACTCAGAATGCCAATGTTAACATATATCTTTACCTTGACGGGGTTTTTCAGAGTAATGTAGTTCTTGGCACTCCGAATGACGGTAGTTACTCATGGACGTTAGGTTCCGGATTGTCGTCATCAAGCAGATATATGGTAAGAGTTGAAACTGCAGATTCCCAGGTTCGTGATGACTCCAATGTGTTCAGCATATTCGGAGCAGGCATAACCATAAATATACCTGAGGCTGATGATACAATAGTTAAAGGATCAACTGTCGATATAAAATGGAAGAAGGTGGGAAGCCAGAACGGCAATGTCAAGATAAGATTACAACAGAACGGAGCTAACATAGTTGTGATAACCGATTCGACTGCAAATGACGGTTTATATTCATGGACAGTTCCTGTAACTCTGACCAACAGTGATGATTACTATTTTATGGTAAAGACCTTAGATAATCTTGTCTATGATACATCCGATCTGATTAAAGTTGCACCTGCAGGAATTACTGTAGAATCTCCTTCCACTAATAATGTTCTTAAAAGAGGAAGCCAGTACACAATAACCTGGACAAAGAACGGAACTCAAAATGCAAATGTAAAACTCCGGGTTTTTCAGGGTGACACACAGGTTTTTGCTATCACGGATTCTACTCCAAACAACGGAAGCTATACATGGACAGTCCCGTCGGACTTTACAATGGCAGATGATCTGACTATAAGAGTAAAAACCATTGATAATGCAGTAGCAGATGACTCCGGGAAGTTCACAATAGAAGATTAAGAATATATCAAATATTATTGATAGAGTTCCCGGGGATAGATTCTTTCCTGAACTTTCGATTGATTTTTCTGCAAAAGTAAATGAAACCATCAGGAAATACAAAAGTGAAATAGGGAAAGATTCGTTGAAAATGAGGAAATTATTAAATAGAAAAGTTATATAGTTGTGATATACTTGATGCTAACGGGGCTATACTTGGAAAAAAAGGAAAATATCAAAGTTATTGTTGTTCTTCCCGCTTTTAATGCATATAAGACTCTTAAAAAGACAATTGATGATATCCCTCCGGGATTTGTGGATGAGATAATATGTGTGGATGATGGCAGTACGGACGGAACTTATGATCTTGCAAAAGAATTGAACCTTGTTGTTTTTAAGCACAATGAAAATAAAGGATATGGAGCAAATCAGAAAACATGTTACGATAAAGCACTTGATCGGGGGGCAGATATAGTTGTTATGCTTCACCCTGACTACCAGTATGATCCGAAGCTGGTCCCTTACTTTGTTTCTTACATACAGGATGGATACTTTGACATAATGCTCGGCTCGAGAATAAGGTCAAGAAGAGAGGCGACAGGGAACGGGATGCCTTTGTACAAATATCTTGGGAACCGTTTTTTGACAAGATTTGAGAATTTCTTTACCGGTCTGATGCTGTCGGAATATCACACCGGTTACAGAGCCTACAGCAGAAAGGTGTTGGAGGGAATAAATTACAGAGAGAATTCGGATGATTTTATTTTTGATCAGGAGTCTTTGATCCAGGCAGCTGATAAGGACTTCAAAATAGGAGAGATCCCAGTCCCTGTCAGATATTTTCCCGAGGCCTCCTCCATTAATCTAAAGAAAAGTATTAAATATGGACTTGAGATACTTCTGTTGATTCTAAAGTTCAATCTTCACAGATTGTCGATAATCAAAGATAAAAGATTTCTTTAAAATGTTATACTTATAATGATTGGCTATACTTTCTTTGATCAGACCGGAGAAAGAGTGTGCAGAAAAAAAATTCGTTTTTGAAAAGTTTAAGAGTGAAATGAAATATGGAGATAAGTAATAAAAAAACAATTTTGCTGATCATCCTTTTTTTTACGTTGATAGGTGTCTGGGTCCTGAATTTTAACTATTTAGAATTCTTACAACATAAGGATTGCATGGATTACTCTCAGATGGGGCGTGAGCTGGCGAGAGGAAACGGATTTTCAACCCTGCAGATATTCCCGAGTCATCTGAAATATTTTAAGGAAAAAGGGCTCTCTTTTGACAAACCTGTTCCAAATCTGTACCGTTTTCCACTACCGGTGATCTCAAATGCTATTTTTTATAAGATCACGGGAAATATTCTTAATGCCGGAATTATTCAATCAGGATTCTGGATGTTGATGACGATCCCGATAATATTTATCATTATATACCGGTTATCCGGTATTTTTCTGGGAATACTTGGTTCGATCATTTTTTTCCTTGATAATCTTTCACTTAGCTATTCAGGACTCGGAGAACCACTTACAACTTTTTTGTTAATCGCGATCTTTTATTTTGTTTTTAAAAATCTGCAGAAATATTTTTTAATTCAGGGAATGTTGATCGGCCTTCTCTTTTTATCAAGATCTGTATTTATTTTTATATTGCCGCTATTAATAATTTTCTATCTGACTGAAAAGATCGGGTTAAAAAAAATGATGATCCTGACAGTGGGATTTTTAATAATATCCGGAGGGTGGTTCATCAGGAATTATTCACTTACAGGTTCCCCAATGTTTTCTTTTACAAATCTAAGAAATCTTAATCGACCCGACACCGGAGGCAGAATAGATCCTTTTTATACTCTGGATATGGAGTATTCTACAATGAGAGTGATCTCAAAAAATATTGATCTTATTGTCGAAAATACAGGAAGAAATATGTCAAAGTTTTTTAGTATTGGTTTTTGGAAAAAGATTATTTTTCCTTTCGCTCCGATACTTCTTTTATCGATCATTTTTTATTTTTTTATCAAGGATAGGATGCTAAAAAGATCAATACAGATAGTTTTTCTGACAGTTATTTCCACTTTCTTAATCTATACGCCATTTCTCCTTATTCCCCGGTGGTTTTCTCCTGTAAAACCGGTTATTTTAATTACATTCCTTATACTTATTTCAAAAATATTTACAAAAGTTAAGGAAAAATTTAATTTTAATACTATATCTAATTATTCTTTAATTGCGATTTTTTCTGTTCTTATGGTATCTCCCTGGATATTAGGATTTTCAAGTTTAGGAAAGAGTAAATCCAGAATTAGTTCAAAAAAGATATTGAACTCTTTTGTAAATCTGGAAAAGATCGTGAAAGGTAAAGTAGTCCTGTCAGATATTTCGCATCGGATAGCGATGTTTTGTGATACGCTTGCGATCAGGATCCCAATTGACCCGAATGATATAGAAAAGATAGATGAAAATTATGCTAAAATAGATTATATTGTCCTCAGCAAAGCTATCCCTTCTGCATCAAGGAAGAAATACCGCAGTTATTTAAAAAACAAAGAATATTCGGTAAGATTTGAACCGGTCAAAAGAATGAAGAACTTGATAGTACTTAAAAAAAGGAAGTAATAAGATGAAAGAAAAGAGTTTGCAAATAGTTTCATTACTGCTCATATTCTTCTCAATTGTTAT
>CAYNUG010000017.1:0-25861 GCA_964400545.1 uncultured Clostridia bacterium
TTTCTGAGTATTAAACACAAGATATTGTACGGATATTGAAGGAGCGAAAATCATTTTAAGATCCCTTCTTCCCCGGAGCTCTTCATGTTCTTTCGATGAACTTACCATTAACATGGATGCTTTTCCGGATTTCAATTGTATTATTCTCCATGCAACATTATCAATTACTTTAATTACTATCTTGGGGATCCGGACTTTCCCTCCCCAATATTTTTCATTTCTGATTAATGTAAGGTATTTGTTTTGAACACCCTCTGAGAATTTAAAAGGACCTGTCCCGGATGGAACGAATTTCCCTGACGTATAAGATGAAGGTGCCACGATCATCTGCTTGGGGCTTGCAAGTGAACTGAGAAAAGGGACGAAAGGTTTGTTAAGCGTTATTTCTATTGTATATTCACCCAATCGTCTTACATTCTCAATGTGTGAATTCACCCTGCTCCAGTTCCTGTATTTTCCTTTTCCAAGCATCCTGGTCTTAAAATTCACTTCGACAGCAATTGAATTAAAAACTTCTCCGTTATGGAACCTGACACCTTTTCTTAGATTAAATATCCACTTTTTTCCTTCATTTTCAGTTCGCCAGCTGACAGCAAGAGCAGGCTCTACGCCGTATAACCCCTTCTTATACCTTACCAGACCTTCATAAATGTTAGATATCATTTCAGAGGAATATATATCTGATGTAAGCCCTGGATCGAGAGTGGAAATATATATCTTCTTCAAATAAATGAGAGGGGAATCAATTGCATAAAAATGTGCAGACAATGAGATCAAAAAAATGACAAAAACGGATATAACTCCAACCCTTCTGATAAAAGAATTACTTATCATTTTTCTGTTCCTAAAAAACTTGTCTCTCCTTCTTATCTATATAAAAAAAACTTAACAATATAAAAATAACTTAATTATCAAATATTAATCCCCTTCTGTTTTATTACTACCGAAAAACACGTTCCTGAAATCCAGGAATGATAATGGCTGGATCGTAAAGTTTTTTACATTTTTATTGCACACCATCAGGATATTTAAATGAAAAAGGGGAATCCATGGCAAATCTTTGTGAATAATGCTTTGTGCTTCCATATATATATTCTTTCGCAATCGTTTCCCCAGAATAGAACGCCCTTTTTCAAGCAATTTTATCAGATCTTTATTGATGTAACCAGAATTATTCAAGCTCCCTGAATTATCAGAGAAATTAGGATAAAGATATACATCTGCATCCGGAACATCAGAAGCCCATCCGAGCATCATCATATCATGTTTTTTAAATCCTATATGGATGATCTCTTTAAAAGGGATCGCTTCTTTTTTTATAATAATCCCGATCTTCTTTGCAGCTTTTTTCAACATTGTTGCAATGTTTTCCAGATTTCTGGAATGTTTTGCATAATATAATGATACTTCGACATCGGAATCATAACCTGCTTCTTTTTTTAATTCTCTTGCTTTCTTGATATCAAATTTATAATCTTTTATATCAGGATTAAACCCGAACACCCATGGGGGAATAGAAGTTGTGGCATTTATTGCGAAATCCTGAAAAACATTCCTTATCACAATGCTCTTGTTGATCAGATGAGCAACAGCCATTCTCATTTTTCTTTTCCTGAAAGGACCTCTTCTCATATTAAAAGCCAGATAGTGAACATCTGTTGAAGGAACAGAAAGGATATTTAATATTTTTGACCCGCTAGTATCATTATTCATCCAGGATTCCAAATACGCCGCATCCGCCTTCCCGTTCTTCACCTGCAGGATCCTCCACTCCGGATTTAAAACAACTTTAAAGATCAGATTGGCAAGGTGTGCTTTCTTTCCCCAATATGATCCATTCCTGATCAATTTAACAAACTTTCCTCTTTTTCTTTTACTAAATTTAAAAGGCCCCGTTCCTATCGGTTCAAATATCCCATTCTTATAGGATGAAGGCGCAATAATGGAGGCTATTGGGGTCGCAAGCCGAAAAAGAAAAGGAGCATAGGGTTTTGTCAAAATAAACTCTACTTCAAACTTATTTACCTTCCTGACATTTTTAATATAGGCAAAAAAAATGTTCCATTCTCTAAACTTGACCTTATCATTTAATCTTTTCTTAAAAAAACTTTCAACAGCTGAAGAATCAAACATTTCGCCATTGTGAAATCTGACCCCTTTCCTGAGCTTAAAAACCCACTTTTTCCCATTATCTGTTACTAACCAATTTTCAGCCAGACATGGTTCTACTTCAGGTGAATTTCTTTTGTACCTTGTCAACCCCTCAAAAATATTTGAAATGACCTGTGAAGAATATACATCGGTCACCAATCCCGGATCTAAAGTGAGAACCTCGACAGGGCCAAGGTAAATCAGAGTGTTATTCTCTGCTGATGTGTAAATTGCCTGGGAAAACAAGAAAAAGGATGCTATGAACAAAATGATTATTTTCATCCCCGGGAAATCATTCATGCTCCTGAAAGATTTCCGGTCAGAAAGTTTCACCATTTTAATAATATAGTATTAATAAAAAAAATATTCAATAAAATTTTGATAAATATCTATTTCTAAAGATCATTTCATATATCTTCTTAGTTAAATTTATCTATGTTATAATTTTTCCGGAGGTGTTTTATGGAATTTCCAGGAATGCTTGAAAAATTTTTCAGTTATGTCAGGATAGACACACAATCTGATGAAGAATCAGAATCATACCCGTCAACGAAGAAACAATTCGACCTTTTAAATAAGCTTGAAACAGAATTAAGAGAATTAGGACTTAATGACGTTTTGCAGGATAAGTGGGGATATGTTACTGCAACCTTAAAAACTAACCGCGAAGGTGATATACCGACAATCGCACTTATCGCCCATGTAGATACATCTCCGGATGTCTCAGGAAAAAATGTTAATCCGGTCATTCACAAGAACTTCGATGGAAAAGATGTAATTATATCTGAGAAAGAAAATATAATACTTAAAGTTGATGAAAACCCGCTGCTAAAAGAAATGATTGGGAAAACTTTAATAACAACCGACGGAACAACGCTGCTCGGTGCTGATAATAAAGCAGGAATAACAGAGATAATGTGTGCTGTAAAATATCTTCTGGGAAACCCGGATGCGCCAAGACCTAATATAAGAATTCTCTTTACACCCGACGAAGAGGTTGGAAGAGGAACAGAGAACATTACTACAGAAGATATAAAAGCTGATTACGGCTATACAATTGACGGAGAAAGATTGGGAGAGATAGAGGATGAAACATTCTGTGCAGATACTCTGGAGTTAAATGTTACAGGAATAATGGTCCATCCCGGATATGCAAAAGATAAAATGATAAATGCAATAAAGATAGTTTCTGAGGTAATAGATCATTTCCCTAAAAACGGTCTCGCTCCGGAGACTACCGAGAAACGTGAAGGTTATATCCACCCATTCACAATTTCCGGTGGAGGAGAAAAAACAAATGTAAAGATCCTGTTACGGGATTTTGAAGAGACCGGTTTAAGAGAGAAAGAGAAATATATCAGAGAAGTTGTTAATACTATAATGAAAAAATATGTGGGAGCTAAAGCCGAAATAAAAGTAACAGAATCCTATAGAAATATGAAACAGATACTTGACAAATATCCCCAGGTAACAGAAAAAGCGATTAAGGCCGTTGAAATGGCAGGGGTAACACCTCATAAGAGTATAATAAGGGGTGGTACTGATGGAGCAAGACTCAGTTTTATGGGTCTCCCGACGCCAAATGTATTCACCGGCGGTTCCAACTTCCACTCAAAATATGAATGGATAACTTTGGAAGATATGCAGAAAGCATCCGAGGTGATAGTCAATCTGATGAAACTCTGGACAATTAAATAAATAGTTTTTTAATTGTTTTTAAATATATAAATTATGGTGAAAGCCGATCAATTAGTTGACACACAAGTAAATCTTTGATATCTTGTCAACGTTTCTTCTTCAGAGCCTTTAGCTATGAAGACGAGGTGAGAGCCCGGTACTCTACGAACCTCACCAACCTGTTCCTACAGGAATAAGGTGGTTTACCGGATAGGGTTACAAACCCTGAAATAGTTGTCGGGAGGCTGTAATGATTTCTTCAAAATTAATGTGAAGCCCGAAAGGGCATCAAAATCTTTTTGATTCCGGATCTAACCATGATCCGGTCCGGGGTCAGAGATCTCAGAGGTTTTCCAAATCACTATTTACCCCTGAACTCTTACCAAAACATCAATAAATATTAAGGAGAAAAAATGAAGAACAAAAAAATAAACGTCTATATTCTGGGAGCAACAGGGCTGATAGGACAAGCTTTTGTGAAGGTCTTATCAGATCACCCTGAGTTTGAAATAGTCGGGTTGGCAGGCAGCAAGACAGGAATAGGAGAGAAATATCGGGATTCAGTGAACTGGAAACTGCCAGTGAACTTTCCGGAAAACAGTGGAGATTTGATCATAGAAAAACCTGATCTTAATGTAATAAGGGATAAAGGGGTCAGGATAATTTTTTCGGCTTTACCTTCAGGATCTGCAGGGAAGATAGAGGATGATCTGAGAAATAATGGGTTTTATGTGTTTACAAATGCAGGCGCTCACAGATATGATCCCGATGTCCCGATATTAGTTCCTGATATTAACCCGGGATCCATTAAATTGATAGAGGATCAGGGATTCCCGAAAAAAGGTTTTATAGTAACAAATCCTAATTGCAGTACAGCCGGGCTGGCAGTAGCACTTGGTCCATTAAAAACATTCGGGATCGAGGAAATAACCATCTCAACATATCAGGCAATATCGGGGGCAGGTTATCCCGGAATATCAGCAATGGACATTTCTGGGAATGTGATCCCTCATATTGAAGGCGAAGAGGAAAAGTTAGAAAAAGAGACAAAAAAGATACTGGAGATTGATCCGGAAATACTGGCTTCATGTGTGAGGGTACCCACTCTTTATGGCCATTTGGAAACAGTGTGGATAAGATTCTCCGACTCACCTGACACGGGAGATATTCTCAACGCATGGTCAAGATCCATTCCTGAATTTAACATACCATCACTCACCAAAAGATCTGTAAAATATTTAGACGATCCGGAGTATCCTGACAATCACTTTGCCTTCCGTGGAGATCCTTCCGGGATGCAGGTATACACGGGAAGTTTGAAAAAGAGGGAAAATAAGATCGGATTCAATATCATGGTAAATAACCTCATCAGAGGAGGAGCCGGCGGATCCGTTGCAAATGCTGAACTTTTTTATAAGGTCTACGGGAGCGATGAATGAAAAAGATAGTAGTTAAATTCGGAGGATCTGTTTTAAAAGATCCGGAAGGAATTGAAAAGATAAGTAAAATAATAAGATCGTATGGAAGACCTCTTGTGATAATCGTTTCGGCTCTTTTCGGAGTCACTGACAAGCTATCCGGAATTCTGGAGAAGAAAGATCTGTCGATCCCTGATATCTCAAAACTGATCAGGGATCTGAGAAAGATCCACTACAATTTCCTGAATCATAATATTGATAACAAACAGGAAATTTCGGAGATAAAAAAAGATCTTGATCCGGAGTTGGAACGTCTCAAAGATCATCTGACCGGACTGATGCTGATAGGAGATATCCCCGGATCATCATATGCATTTGTTCTCAGTTTCGGTGAAAGGCTTTCATCTCTGCTTATTGCTTCCATGCTGAACAGCAATGGAATTGAAATTACTGCATATACACCTGAAGAAATAGGACTTTTCACATCCGGATCTCCATTGAATGCAAGAGTAGACCTTAAAAGATCCGGAGAGACTGTTAAGAAAAAGTTTTCGGATGAAAAGAATTATCTGATCCCGGGTTTTTATGGGATCGATAATAACAATAAAGTATCGGTCTTTGGGAGAGGCGGAAGCGACTACAGTGCTGCTGTAATAGCCGGATGTATCGACGCCGAATATTGCGATCTCTGGAAAGATGTGAATGGTTTTATGACCGCAGATCCGGGATTAATTAATAAAGCATCCACAATACCTCTGTTATCTTATGGAGAAGCTGCTGAATTATCCTACTTCGGGGCCCGTATTACTCACCCGGAAACTTTTACTCCGGTAAAATCAAAAGATATTCCACTCAGGATCTTCAATATCGGACAACATGTTGAGAAAGAACATATACCTCAGGAATTAACTCTGATCAGTTCAAGAAAAGAACAGAATAAGGATGTAATAAAAAGTATAACGAGTAGTAAGGATTTTGCAGTATTGAGAATAAAAGGAAGTGGTGTCGGGATCCATCCTGGGATCATCTCTGATATTTCGAAAAGATTCAGCAAAGTGGAGATAAATATCAGATCCATTATCACTTCACATACAACAATAAATTTCCTCCTGTTGGAAAAAGATATCGAAGAAGGATATTCGATCGTCAAAGATCTTAACCTTCCTGACGCGGAAGAAATAGATAAAAATACCGGAATCGCACTTATTGCAGCTGTCGGAGAAGGATTCGGGGAAACATATGGAATTGCAGCAAGGATCCTTACAGTTCTTTCAAAACGGATGATCAATGTAAGGATGGTTACATCCGGAGCATCAGATGAGGCAATATACTTTACGATCAAAAAACACGAATGTGAAAAAGCTGTCAGATCACTTCACCGGGAATTTTTCGAGAAAGAGTACATCCTGCTTTAAATCTGGCAAAAATGTTTTCAATGTGATATTTCTTTAATCTTGAAATGAAAAATTCTAATAATTACGATTATATTGTGATCGGTTCCGGGTTCGGTGGAAGCGTCTCGGCGCTTCGTCTGGCAGAAAAAGGATATAAAGTCCTTGTAATAGAGAGCGGAAAAAGATTCAAACCTCAGGATTTCCCCAAAACCAACTGGAATCTCAGGAAATGGTTATGGGCACCTCGGTTTTTCTGCTATGGCATTCAAAAGATCCATATGCTGAAAAATGTTCTGATCCTTGCAGGAAGCGGACTCGGCGGCGGAAGTCTGGTGTATGCAAATACACTTCTTGTTCCTCCCGACCCCTTCTTCAGGGACAGTGACTGGAAAGATCTGGATAAAGACTGGAAAAAAGAATTAATGCCCTTCTACGAAAAAGCAAAAAAAATGCTCGGAGTAACAACCAACCCTCATTTATCATCCCCTGACAAATTGCTGAGAGAGTACGGCAAAGAGATAGGGAGAGAAAAATATTTTCACCCGACGGAAGTGGGCGTGTTTTTCGGAGAACCGGGAAAAACAGTACCCGATCCTTTCTTCGGCGGAAAAGGTCCGGACAGAAAAGGCTGTTCTCTGACCGGTCACTGTATGGTAGGATGCCGTGACGGGGGAAAGAACAGTCTTGATAAAAATTACCTCTGGCTGGCGGAAAATCTCGGTGTAGATATCCTGACGGAACATAAGGTCATTGATGTTAAGGTCATGGAGAACGGCAAGTATGAAATAAAGGCAAAGAAAGTAACGGGATTCCTTTTTAAAAGATCTATAAAATTCAGATCGAACGGAGTCGTATTCTCTGCAGGAGCTCTCGGGACAAATGATCTATTGGCAAAGTGCAAAACGAATGGTCATCTTAGTGAAATTTCCAGTACATTGGGTAAGAGTGCAAGAACGAACAGCGAAGTTATGACCGGATTAACAGCAAAGAGGGGAAGCAATTTTAAACCTGAAGGAGTTGCAATAACATCTGGACTTTTTGTAAATGAGAACACTCACATCGAGGTTGTGCGATATCCCAAAGGGTCCAGTGTCATGAGTCTCCTAACGACACTTCTTGTTGACAAAAAAGGAAAGAAGCCGAGGACCTTGCAACTATTAATAGAGAAGATGAAACACCCGCTGAAAATGTTAAGTTTAGCCATCCCATTCGGTTGGGCTCAACGCTCTGTGATACTTCTGGTAATGCAAACCATTCATAATAAGATAGAGCTTACAAGAAAGAGAAGATGGTGGTCTCCCTTTAAGAAAATTCTTAATTCAAAAAATACAGGAATGAAAATTCCTGCATATATTCAGGAAGCTAATGATGCAGCCAGATCCATGGCTGAGAAAGTGAACGGGATCCCTCAAAGCGCGATAACCGAGGTCCTGTTTGATATCCCTGTATCTGCACATATTCTCGGGGGATGCCTGATGGGAAAGAACAAAGAAGAAGGTGTGACCGATAAATATCACAAAGTGTTCGGGTATGACAACATGTATGTTCTCGATGGTTCGATCATTCCTGCGAATCTCGGGGTCAATCCAAGTCTGACAATCACAGCCATGTCCGAAAGGGCTATGAGTTACATCCCGGAAAAGGGAAAAATTGAAAAACAAAGAAAGGAGTAAGAAAACAGAATACATGATGAGATCCTCAGGTACAAATGACAAAATACTTGAGATCGATCTTACAACCGGGGAATTCTCTGACATAAAGATCTCCCGGGAGGAAAGAAAGAATTATCTCGGTGGAAAAGGACTCGCTTTAAAACTACTTTATGATCGTCTTACTCCAGGAATAGATCCACTTGGCGAGGAAAATATATTCATAATTACCACAGGTGTTCTGATTGGTACCGGAGCACCAAATTCTGCAAGATTTTCAGCTGTTTCAAAATCTCCTCTAACTCAAATAATCTCACATTCATCATGCGGTGGTCCTTTCGGTAACGCCTTAAAAACTTCCGGATGGGACGGAATAGTGATCAGAGGAAGATCCGGATCACCGATATTTCTCTCGATCGATTCATCGGGTGTAAAGTTCCTGAATGCAGTTGAGCAATGGGGGAAAAGCACTTCTGAAACTGAAAAATATCTCTCAAATTTAGGAAAAGGTTCCCTGACGATAGGCCCGGCTGGGGGAAACCTTGTAAAATTTGCAAACATTGCCTCAGGAGGCAGATTCCTCGGGAGGGGCGGACTCGGAGCAGTCCTCGGAGCAAAGAATATAAAAGGGATCGTGGCGAAGGGGGGGGAATTCCGGATAATCCCGGAATCCCCGGATAAATTCAAAAAGTTTTCTTCGAGAGGTTTCAGACAGATCAGGAACAACAATATCTCTTCCCGGATGTATAACAAATTCGGGACCCTGATGCATGTATCTTCAAATAATAAAGCCGGAATTCTTCCTGTAAATAATTTTCTTTATACAGATAGCCCGAAAGCCGAAAAGATATCCGGGGAGAATGTGAAAAGCTCCCGCAACTATTCTTATCACAGTTGCTCTAATTGCACGATCCTTTGCGGGCATAAGGGTGAGTTTAACGGAAAAATAACTTCCGTTCCCGAATATGAGACTACAGCCCTGCTTGGTTCCAATTTGGGAATATTTGATATTGATAAAATATCCGGCTGGAACGATCTGTGCGGAGACCTGGGAATGGATACAATATCTGCCGGAGGAACTATTGCTTACGTCATGGAGGCTGCAGAAAAAGGATTGATCGAATCTCCGCTCAAATTTGGAGATCCGTCCCATATTTCCGAAACACTCGAAAATATGGCATACCTGAAAGGATTCGGGACCGAAATGGCTCAGGGTAGCAGGAACCTCTCCGAAAAGTATGGAGGGAAAGAATTTTGCATTACGGTAAAAGGGCTTGAGATCAGTGGTTACGACCCTCGCAGAAGTATCGGGATGGGACTGAATTATGCCGTTGCTAACCGTGGAGGATGTCACCTCTCTTCGTCAATATTCGGACTGGAAGTTACCATCGGATATCTGAACCCCACATCAGCGATCAATAAGGCCGACTACGTGGCTTTCCTCGAAAACGCAATAGCAGCCATCAATTCACTCCACACATGCCAGTTTACAATTTTTCCCTATATACTTGAATCAATAAGACTTAAGTACATTCCTGTTCCACTCCTTAAGATCTTCCTGAATTTCTTTCCTTTGATCTCAAAGCAGTTTTTCGATTTTTCAGTTTATTCCGGGTTATTCAGTTCCGTTACCGGTATTAGACTGTCAGGAAAGGGATTCCTTAAAGCCGGAGAAAGGGTTCACTTTCTGGAAAGGCACATGAATATAAGGGAAGGAATAACCTCGGAGGATGATAGTCTCCCGGATAGGTTCATTGAACCGGATGATGTTAAAAAAGGTTTGACCCGCAAATCTTTGAAAAAGATGTTAAAACAATACTATAAGATAAGAAAATATAACAAAGACGGATCTCCGAGGAGATCAAAATTAAGAAGCCTCGGGATAACTGCAGATTAAGACACGGCCCCTGACCGGGAAATGATAAATATAGCGTATGATATTATGAAAAAACTTTTATGTATAAAGCTCCCATTCTCAATTCCTATTCTGTTATTATTCTCGGTACAGGAAAATTAAAATATTATTAATGTGAGGACAGGTATGAACAAAAATGGTCTTTCAACAAGAGGAAATGCTCTGGCTTCAGGTTCAACAAGAGTTGACATGGAATTGTTTCACAATGCAATGCAGGATCTTTATGACCCGGAAACAAATCCGGACGGTGCTTTCCCTTTAAATGTAGCGGAGAACCGTTTAATGAGCGGAGTCATAAGGGAAGGACTGACCGGAATAACTTCAAAAGAAACAATCCCCGACTGGGTTTTAAATTATACTGAAACAATCGGACATCCGGAGGTCAGAGAGACAATCGCTTTGTTCATGGAAGAACATCTGTGTAAATGTCACATCGATCCGGACAGCATCGGATTCTCCGCCGGAGTATCCGCTATAATTGAAACCAGTTCTTTTCTGCTCGGGAATAAAGGGGATGTTGTTGTTATCCCCGCTCCATCCTACCCGATGTACACAAAAGATATGGGGATAAAGAGCGGATTAGAAAGGTACGATCTGCAAACTCACTATAATATAGAAGAAACCGGCTCCGCTGCCCCCGTCACAGTTCCACTCATGGAGGAAGCCAAAAAAAATGTGAATTCCATAAGTTAATACAAAATAACAAAAGTTGATGCAAATTAAATAAGAATTTAAGAACTTGACAATATTTTCTTAATACTTTAATGTCATTTATTAGTTTTGGGATGAGATGGGAAAAGGAATCCAAAATTAATATTTAGTATAGTTGTATCTTTTTGAAAGGAGGTAACTATGCCATGGTATAACAATCTCCGGCCAAAGGTCGATTATAAAACAAAAGATTACTCACTGATATTTCCAAAGCTTACAAATCAAGATAGGAAAAGGATAATATCAAACTTGATGAACCTCAGAAAAGGTCTCAAAGATAAGATTCCCGAGAAATCAATGGATGACAGCCTGCTACTTGCAACATGGAATATAAAAGAATTCGGTCATCTTTTGGACAGGTTTCCTGAATCATACTTTTATATTGCAGAGATCACAAATAGATTTGATCTTATTGCTATTCAGGAGATAAAAGGAACTCTTAAAGGTTTAAGCATCATAATGAGACTGCTAGGTAAACATTGGGGATATATTATTACAGAAGGAACAGCAGGAAATAGCGAGCGATTTGGATATATTTATGATAAAAGAAAGGTTGAGCCTTCCGGACTCTCCGGAGAAATCGTTTTATGGGATGACTTAACAACAAATTCTGAAATAAAACAGCTTGTGAGAACTCCTGCTATAACCGGATTTAAATCCGGATGGAAATCTTTTGCAATTATAAATATTCATCTTCATCCCGGAAATAAAGATGATGATAAAAAATATCGCAAACAAGAGGTTGAGTTACTATTAAATGCAATCAAGGAAAAATATGAGAAAAGTCATTTCTGGAATGAGAATCTTATTATTCTCGGAGATACAAATTTTTATTCTGATAATACTGATATTGTACAGTTGTTTACAGGCATGAAATTCAAAGAGTCAGGAAGTTTGTCCGGCAAATTTACAAATGTGAGTAATAATGAGATTTATGACAGGATATTTTTTCGAATAAATGAATATTTTGAAATGAAAAAGAAAAATAATGTCGAGATTGGAGATGTATTTGATGTTTTTAACTATGTTTTTACAGAAGATTCAATAAGTAACTATCATAAGATTATGAAAGAACAAAGAGTTGACCCGATCAGCTTTTTACTCCTTTACCTTCTTCTTCTTGAAATAAATTTGTAAATAATTTCAATAATGTGTCAAAATCTTTCTCAATCAACTGTTTGTCCTCCTGATCTATTTTAAAGTATCTCGGGGGGACTCTCCAATTTTACTTTCACAAAAAACATTTCACACTCTCGAAAGAATTACAAAACACCTCATTTGGGAAACTATTCATTAGTATATTACTCGGTAATTTAATCTCTTTTAAAGTGTTAATAATAAGTTCAATTTTGTAATGTAAATCTGTATTGCAAAAAAATATACCAATGCCCAACCTCATCATAACAAAGCAAGTAAATTCTTTTCAAAAGAATGTTTCTTTTCTGTTTTTTTTTCACTGGGATATACCACTTCACAACTTTTATCTCCTATAATTCCCTTTATCTGAACATTTTCAGTTGTTATAATCTTAAAAAATGGTTTTTCAAAATTCGGATAATATTTCAATGCCCCATATTGAGCTAACCCTTTCATTAATTTTTTACTGATTTTTTGATCAAAAAAATATTCAAAAATAACACTACTATCAAAGCAATCTTCTATTTTTTTAATTTCAATTAGTTTCATACATTAACTCACCGACAGCATTGATTGTATAATCAATTTCTTCTCTGGTTGTAAAACGAGAAATACTAAAACGTATAGATCCTTCTGGAACAGTCCCGATACATTGATGGATCAAAGGAGCACAGTGAAGACCGGTTCGGCAAATTATATCATAACCACGCTCAAGGACAAATCCAACCTCATTCAGGTTTTTCTCTGGAATTACAAAAGAAACCATAAATGTACGCTCTCCGTTCACTTTTATAACCTTAACTTTTTTTTCCAAAAGGCCCCGTTCCAGCTTGTTGGTCAAAATTTCCATTTCTGATAAATGAATGGGATTTTCCTTATTCCACTTTAAACTATGAAGCAACCCTGCAATCATCGGGAGAATATGAGTTCCTGCTTCAAGTTTGAAAGGCATTTCGGGTGGCATTTCCCTCAAATCACTTCTTACACCAGTTCCACCTACAAATACCGGATCTATGTTTATTTTTTTATTTACATAAAATCCTCCCGTACCGGTGGGACCAAGAAGATATTTGTGACCAGTAAAAACAATAACATCTGATTCCAGCTTTTTATTATTAATGTCAATCAATCCTAGTGATTGCGAAGCATCAAGTATGGTTATGCAACCATGCTTTTTTGCATAAGACAATAATTGTTTGGCGTTATTTACGGCCCCAGTAACATTAGAGGCATGATTTAATACAACTAACTTTGGTGAAACTTCCGCAATCTTTTTTTCCCATTTGCGTGCCAACACTCTCCCTTCTTTATCACAAGGAACAATCTCAAGTTTAATTTTTCCTTTCTTTTGAAGAATATAAAGAGGTCTTAAAACAGAGTTATGCTCCATTGCTGTGGTCACCACAGTAACCCCATTCAACTCAAGCCCATGAATTACAATATTCAAAGCTTCGGTGGAATTCTTACAAAGTACAATATCAGAAGGATCTTCTTCTCTTATTAAATCCGCTAATTCTGATCGGCACAGATTCAAAACATCTTCATTGCCCCCTCCGGTTCTTCCGGGATGTTTGGGAGTTTTTTCTAAAAATGCTGCGACCTCTTTACCCAAACCAGGAACTTTTGGAAAGGATGTCGCAGCATTATTTAAATATACAGACAAATCACATATTCTCGTATTCTTCACTTTTCATTACAATAAATTCTCCATACGGATCACCTAATTCTATCCCCTTGGTCTGCTTACAACGGAAAGTATATATTCCGGAGTTACCAGTCTTATCATAATCCCCGCCATAAGCAAGATCCATAAAAGCACCACTGACCCCCCTTATCATATATGCACTCAATCGAGGAGCTTTTTTCCCTGGAAATTTATCAGCGATATCTGCTTCATAATAATTAGAAGAACTGATTACCATTTTTTCACCAGGAATGAGTTCTGTTATCTCTGCATCTGCCCATCCCCATGCTGTGAATACTGCGAAAGCTCCATACAGAACATCTTCAACGTTTTCAACCATCGGTTTTACTATTGCATCCCATTCTTTTGATGTAATAATTCCATAACCTGTATGATAACCGCACTCATGAGCAGCATTTATCAGAAGTTCTTCTACGGCATCTTTAATATCATCTTCAACTGCATTCATCATTCGCCTTGTGAATTCATTCCAAAAATCTGCAGGAAAAGAATTAACCAAAACATTAAATGCAGGAATTATTCCATCTGCATTTGCTACTACAGAAACCTTTGACATATCATCTATAATTTTTTTTCTATCAATTGCCATTTTTTACCTCCTTATAAAGTGATTTTAAGGACAGACTTATCTGCTCCCATTACCCTGCTTTGAGTTTCGGTGACCTTGTAACTTCTTATGGATTTATCAAAAACTGCAGCAACCATCCCTGCTACAAATCCCATTCCAATATAATTAACTGGTTCATTGTTTTTCCCCCACTTTAAAATCCATCCTTCATCAAGATAAGCTTTGGGCATTTCAATTTCTCCTCCATTTTCATCTAGAGAATTCTTGACCATTTTACCCAGACCTACCGCTGAGAACATCTGCATAGCAATACTAATACGATCTTCAATATCCATAACATTATTATTTTTATAATAAGATGTCAGAACTTTAAAAAAAGTATCTTCCGCCGATTCCTGAAGAATTTTTGTACCGTCTACCAGCTGTTTCGCATCAAGTCCAAGCTGCGTAAAAAGAATTGCATAATGATGACAATGTAGTACAGTAAGTTGATCATTCAAATACTGGCGATTTGTTTTGATATCAAAACGATGATTAAGTTTTAATTCAGCCATTTTCCCCTCCTTTTAAAAACTCATCAATATCCACTCCAATAATTTCATCTGCTGCTTTTTTAAATTTTGACAAAAGCTCGGGATTATCTTCTACATTAGCAGCTTTAACTCTTGAAAGTCCTGTTTTTACAGCAAGCCTCATACGTCCTTTAAAACCTGCTTTGTTTGTAACAATCTGATAAATTTTTTCTAGATTTCCACCCATTTTTTTCTCCTTTAATCTGAAATAGCTTCTTCAAACGAATCAATTGCTTTGGGAATAGCTACATTTAACAAAAGCCCAAGTTGAACTTTCGAAGCATCAAGAAACAAATCCCATTGATAATCTCCCATAGTAAGAACAATTACCATCTTGCTATCCACGAGGTCCATAATGTAATATCGACCTAAACTTGGGAAGCCAGAATCTTTAAGAGATGAGCTTACATCCCCTGTAATTCGATTAAAAAGAGCTGTAGCAACAGGATTGCTATTCCAACCCATAATAGGTTGACCATCTCCAGAGTCCCAGATATCAGTAGATAAAAGTCCTTCTCCAAGATTCGTTTTTAATACTTCGATAGCTTGTTCAAGTTTTTTTACATTCATTTTATTCTCCTTTAAATTATTTACTTCACTATTTCTAAAATTATCTTCATCATTGAACTTCATTGCATTCATCATCAATGTAATAAACGGTACATCAATTGACTTGTGAACCATATCCCCGTTTTTTACAAATGAAAACTTACCTTTATTCATTGATATAATATGCTTAGCTGCGTCAATACCCTCAAATTCTTTGTATTTAGAGTGAATAATGTCTCCATTCTCAAAACATAAGAATCCAGCATCCTCATTGTTGCTGATTTTCACGGTTATCGACTTCTTTTCAAGATTTATCATTTGCAGAACAGAAGTGAGATCAATGGAATTGATAGTACCGGATACTCCCTTTTCAGAAAAATAGTCAAGAATTTTATCTTTGAACCACTTAAAATTAAAGGGTTTGAATATAACATCAAGACCTCCCAATTCCTTTACATTCTTGAGTAACTCTTCAGTACCGTATGCAGTCATTGCGATAAAACCACCCTTGAATTTTCTTTTCTTCAAATAAACAAAAAGATCCAATCCACTTTTTTTTGGCAGCCTGATATCCGAGACTATAAGACTATAATTGTTTTTCTTATTAAGTTTTTTTGCTTCATCTACGGAAAAACAGATATCAGTCACAAATATATCTTTAAACTCATCAAGACCCTCTTTGAGCCCTTTGAGAAAAAATTCCTCATCATCAACTAATAATATTTTTTTTATCATGTTCTGACGTATTAATGCATTATTTGTGCCAATTGTGCAAAAGTTCAAAACTCCCGGTGGAAAGGAGATTTCCCATAACAACCTTTTGGCGGGTCGATATGACCCGCCCATGTTGACCCGCAAGCCCAATATGGACCGTTTCGGAAAAATATTTAATCATATTCTCATAATCTAGTACCAAATGTGGTCCGCAGAAAAAAACCATGACAATCCTGCTGATGTAGAATTTGCCCTTTAGGATTCTGATGACTTTTGTAACAACCGAGAGTCTTAATGAAAATATTAAGCGATCTACTTGTTACAAAGAGGTATTGATTATACTAAGTCGAAAGAGAGATTTCGGGAAAGCGCAAAGGACTTCACTTGTTTCTCTTATATTCAATAGATGCAGATACTTATTTTATACTCTTTGGCAAACTTGCTTCACGGATGTTTTTCACTAACAATAGTGATGCAAACATTTTTTGATAAATTATTGAATTTTATTTGAGAAGTAACAAATGAGCCTCCTGATTATCTTCTCTATTATCAACGAATTGAGCACGAAATATTCTATTGACTATATTACTATAATAATCCTAAGGATGAACTGGACCTCAAACTTCCTGTAGAAGATTTGTGGGGTTCTTGAGAACCCGTACTTAATATGGGAAAGCTGAATCTGCATGATCTTATTGAGAAACTTGTCAAACAAATCAGATCTGATAAAGGAGAAAAAAGTACTTCCAGAAAACAAAATCACTAAGAACATATGAGACGGTATTAAGAATGACCTATCCTGTCTGACAATTCTTAGTCTTTTAGATTAATCCATGTTATGAACAGAATTAGAAGATATCAGTCTATATTAAAGAAATTTTCCAACTTTTGCCAGCAAAATCGGAACAAAATTTTCTTAAATGTAGGAAACAAAACTAAATCCTCAATTTGACAAGAAAAAAATGACTGATTATAATTTATGTTAATTTAAGAATGGATCAAGGAAAGAATGGCGATCAATTAAATCAAACAGTATATTATTAATAAAAATAAGAAGAGGGTCGTAATGAATGAGTTGGAGAGGATTTTTAATAAAGGACCATTGGTAATTTTTAAATGGGAGAATAAAAAAAACTGGCCGGTCAAATATGTAAGCGAAAATGTTAAAGACATATTAGGATATTCAGTTGAAGATGTGCTTTGTGATCATTTTAGATATTCGGATATTATTCATCCGGGTGATCTGGAAAGGGTTGCAAAAGAAGTAATTGAAAACAGTAAGTCCGATTCCGAATTTTTTTCTCATGAACCCTATAGAGTAATCACAAAGAATAAAAAAATCATATATATAGATGATTTTACAAATATACTAAGAAATGATAATGGGGATATCATATATTATATGGGATATATTTCTAATGTTACCAAAATTGTTGAAACAAAGGAACAAAACAGGAAACTTTTGATCGCTATCGAACAGAGCAGTATTGCTATAGTTATTACTGATTCTGAAGGTAATATAGAATATGTTAATCCTAAATTTTCTAAATTAACAGGTTATCAAATTGATGAGTTATTAGGGGAAAACCCCCGAATTCTTAATTCCGAAATCAAACCTAATAATTATTACAAGGAGTTGTGGGAAACAATTAAATCAGGAAAAGTTTGGAAGGGCGAATTGTGTAATAGAAGAAAAAATGGTGAGTTATACTGGGAATATGCAACAATAACTCCCGTAAGAAATAATAAAGGTGATATAGTTAATTATATTGCTTTTAAAGAAGATATTACCGATCAAAGAAGAGTTGTGAAGGAACTTGAAAAAAGTGAAAAAAAATACAGAAAACTAATTGAAGAGTCAAATGATGCAATCTATCTCCTTTATAAAGGTAAGTTTGAAATTATAAATAAAAAATTTAAAGAGTTGTTCGGAGTTACCGAAGATGAAGTTCAAGATCCTGAATTTGACCTAATGAATCTGGTAGCACCTAAATATAAAGATTATATTAGACAAAGAGATGCCGATATAAAAAATGGAAAAAAAGTTGAAAACAATTATGAATTTACAATTCTAAATAAAGACGGAATAGAATTGGAAGTAGAATTCTCCGTCTCCTTTATTGATTATAAGCAAGGGATCGCTTCCCAAGGAATTATTAGGGATATTTCTCGGAGAAAACAGCTTGAACAAAGACTCGTTCATTCACAAAAAATGGAAGCATTGGGAAAATTTGCAAGTGGTATTGCACATGATTTTAATAATATCCTCAGCTCAATACTTGGACTTGTTGAATTATCACTTCTTAATGTTAAGAAAAATTTTCCTGTTACGGATAATCTGGAACTGATATTAAATGCATCATTGCGTGGCAAGGAATTAATAAAAAATATTATGATGTTTACAAGAAAAACAAAGAGTAATAATACGGAAATGAATTTTGCTCAAGTCATTGTAGATGTCATGAAACTAGTAAAACCTATTATCCCATCAACGGTCCAAGTCAAACTAGATATTAAAGCAAAAGATAGAATGATCGTTGGAAATACTGTTGATATTTATAACGTATTAATGAATTTATGTAGTAATGCAATTCATGCTATGCAAGGTGACAAAGGGCTTCTGAAGATTACTCTTAAAGAGGTGCACATCAAACAAAATAATGAAGGCAATAGTATTTTGGATAAGGGAAAATATTTAAAGTTTACTGTTGCAGATAATGGTAAAGGAATGGGAACTAAACTGCAAAAAAAGATTTTTACTCCTTTTTTTACGACAAAACCAAAAGACCTCGGAACCGGAATGGGATTAGCTACAGTCCATGCCATAATTTCCCGGTATAAAGGAGATATTTCGGTATCTAGTATAGAGGGGAAAGGTACATCAATATCAATTTTCTTACCGATATCAGGAACTTTCGAAAAACATGAGAGAAAGAAAAAAGAACTGTTACTCCGGGGAACAGAAACAATACTGTTTGTAGATGATGAAATTACTATAACTGCAGTCTACGAGGAGATGTTAACAATTATGGGGTACAAGGTTATTACAAAGAATTCCAGTTTGAGAGCTTATAAATTGTTTGCCAGCAATCCATCCGGATTTGATCTTGTTATTACAGATATGACAATGCCTAATATGACAGGGTTAAAACTTTCAGAGAAGATTAAATCCATCCGTAAAGATATTCCTATTATATTGTGCAGCGGATTAAGTGATTTATTGAAAAGTAATAACGAAAAAAATTGCATAGTAGATATAATTTTACAAAAACCGATTCAGATAAATGAATTTCTAAAAGTCATTAGAAATATTCTTGACAATAATACTATTAATTCATGATAGAGGAAACTACTTTTTTGAATATTTGGGTTAAGATGAGAGTGAAAAGTTTTCTGTGTTAACTCCAAAATAGCTCCCATTGTCCCCGTTAGTCCTAATAAGAAAAAAACAAATATATTGACACCAAATATTTTAGACCTGTCTTATTGAAGTATAAAATAAAATGATTAGTAATATTTGCTGTATTTTAGAGAGATAAAAAGTTGAAATCTATTGATGGGATAGAGAATGGACGAATCAAAACATTTCATAATTAATATCATCTTAAAGTAACAAAATCCGTTCTGTTACTTGATCTTTTATCTGATTATTCATAATAAATAACATAGTATTAATCATAATTCGTGTCATAATGTTCTAAAATCACACATTCTGATCAAAATTATTGTCATGAAATAGTCGAAATTTCAAATTCTAAAATAAATTGATATAATCTTTATATATTGAAAGGGATTCCTTAAAGCCGGAGAAAGGGTTCACTTTCTGGAAAGGCACATGAATATAAGGGAAGGAATAACCTCGGAGGATGATAGTCTCCCGGATAGGTTCATTGAACCGGATGATGTTAAAAAAGGTTTGACCCGCAAATCTTTGAAAAAGATGTTAAAACAATACTATAAGATAAGAAAATATAACAAAGACGGATCTCCGAGGAGATCAAAATTAAGAAGCCTCGGGATAACTGCAGATTAAGACACGGCCCCTGACCGGGAAATGATAAATATAGCGTATGATATTATGAAAAAACTTTTATGTATAAAGCTCCCATTCTCAATTCCTATTCTGTTATTATTCTCGGTACAGGAAAATTAAAATATTATTAATGTGAGGACAGGTATGAACAAAAATGGTCTTTCAACAAGAGGAAATGCTCTGGCTTCAGGTTCAACAAGAGTTGACATGGAATTGTTTCACAATGCAATGCAGGATCTTTATGACCCGGAAACAAATCCGGACGGTGCTTTCCCTTTAAATGTAGCGGAGAACCGTTTAATGAGCGGAGTCATAAGGGAAGGACTGACCGGAATAACTTCAAAAGAAACAATCCCCGACTGGGTTTTAAATTATACTGAAACAATCGGACATCCGGAGGTCAGAGAGACAATCGCTTTGTTCATGGAAGAACATCTGTGTAAATGTCACATCGATCCGGACAGCATCGGATTCTCCGCCGGAGTATCCGCTATAATTGAAACCAGTTCTTTTCTGCTCGGGAATAAAGGGGATGTTGTTGTTATCCCCGCTCCATCCTACCCGATGTACACAAAAGATATGGGGATAAAGAGCGGATTAGAAAGGTACGATCTGCAAACTCACTATAATATAGAAGAAACCGGCTCCGCTGCCCCCGTCACAGTTCCACTCCTGGAGGAAGCCAAAAAAAAGATCAGATCAGAAGGAAAACAGTTCAAACTGCTGGTGATCACATCACCCGATAATCCCACAGGCTGTATATATGGGGAGGAACAGCTCCGAGAACTGGCAGAGTGGTGTATCGGAAATAATATACATATGATCGTAAATGAGATTTACGCCCTGTCTCAGATAGATACTTCGGACAAATTAATATCAGCAGATTATAAAGAAGATCTGGTGTTCACTTCATTCGCTTCCATCATGAAGGATATTCAGAGCGACTTTCTTCATCTGTGGTACGGATTATCCAAAGATTTCGCCATGTCAGGATTACGTTTCGGCATAGTTCATTCACTGAATGAAGATTTTATAAATGCCATGAGAAACATAAACATTCCGCATATGGTATCAAACCATACGCAGTGGATGGTAAGTGAATTGTTCAAAAGAAGTGATTTCATAAAAGGTTTCGTTCAGAAGAACAAAGAAATGATCACTGCAAGCTATACAGAGGTGGTTAAAACCCTCAGGAAGATCGGAGCCCCATATATACCGGCCAGAGGGAGCCTGTTCATCTGGGCAGACCTTTCAAAATATTTAAAAGAAGATTCAGACAAAGGACAGGAAGAACTGTGGATGGATATTTATAAAAACACAGGTGTCCTCCTGACCCCCGGCGCAGGTTTCGGCCACCGGAAAAAAGGGTTGTTCAGAATAGTTCACACAGCTATACCAGCATCCCATTTAGCTGTAGCAATGAAAAAAATGGGATCATATCTTTCCCGACATCAAAAAGTATAAGTGAGGTCCACTCCAAATAATAGATCAGATCTATAACTAAAGATCTTAAGCATTTCTTGTATACAAAGTGTATATGACTTTGATTCTTTAACACTTATAGCTCAAACGTAGATTTGACCCACTTATTAAGAATCTAATTTCTCCAGCGCAAAAGCATAGGCGCCAAGAGAAATGGCTTTTTCTGTACCTAACTTGGTAACACCGACACCGATCCTTTGCAAAGAATCATATTTCATGGTTTCCCCGGTACCGGATATTTTTATCTCCCTTTCTTTCCCAAGGAGAAATTTATCCATTTCCACCAGTTCCTCCAGATTAAAAGCTTTGGTCTCCAACCTGGGGACTGTCCCTATCTTGCTGTTTAATTCGGCAACAACCTTTGGTAAAAATAGGGACCATGCACCGGATAACCCTCCACCAACTACTACAAGGCCATCAAACATGGTTATGGCATTAGCAATTGCATCACCAAGAATTTCGCCCAGCAATAAGAAGGACTTAGTGGCAATCGCCCTATCTCCCTCAATTTCACCCTTTGCTATTTGATAAATTTCTCTGGGTTCCGGGGAAAGAGAAATATCGATCCCAATTCCTTTTGCATATATCCTTTTAACAGCCCGAATGCTTACTCCTTCCTCTGCAAATGTATCATCAGCTCCCTTATGGCGGGTGACCCAGATCTCCCCGGCACATGAATTATCTCCGATTAAAATTTCGTTGTTAATAAAAAGTCCGCCGCCAAAACCAGTGCCGATTGTAACGCCAAGGAGGTTTTTGAACCGTTTTTGGGAACCCTTCGCCTCCAAAAGATCGTTGATCCGGGGTAGCAGGCCATTCATACCCTCCCCCAGAGCAAACAAATTCCCATCATTGTTAATAAATACAGGGATATTAAATTTTTTCTCAAGCCAGGGTCCCAATGCCACTCCGCCATGAAAAGCCGGAAGGTTGGGAGGATCGATAATGATTCCGTTTGGATAATCTGCAGGTCCGGGGAAGGCAAAACTTATGGCAACCGGTTTTTCTTTAACCATATGATTTACCTGCTTAAACCCCTCTTCGATCCGTTCCAGACAGATAGAGAGGTTTTTTGTTTCTGAAGGGAGCCTTACAGGTTCAACAATTTCTTCATTAGCCCTGATGGCTGAAAAGACAAGGTTTGTACCGCCAACATCAAGTGTCAGTACAATACGGTTATCTTTGCTATATTTCATTAGACATTTTCCTCTCGCTATTATTAAATAAAAATTTCTAAGAATTTACTTTTTTCAGGGTCACAATAGCTGTTAATGTTATAAACAAAAAGGAGAATAAAGGGATTAGAAATGATCCCAAAATACTGGTATCAGCAATGATACCCATCAATAATGGGACAATGGCACCACCGATAATAGCCATGATCAGTAGTCCTGATAATTCATTGGTATGTTCCGGCATTTTATCAATTAATATTGAGAAAACAAGAGGGAAAACATTTGCAAATCCCAGTCCCATAACAAATATGGATACAATGGCTACAGTCTGATCCCCGGCAAATAATCCCAGGATCCCGATAATTGATATTATTGAAGTTGTTAAAAAAAATGTTTTTGCCTGAATCCAGGTTAAGATAACTGCTCCCAGCAGTCGCCCCACCATAAGAGCAGCAAAGAAAAAACCGATCCCCAGAGTAGCTATTTTTTTAATATCCAAACCAAAGCTGCTGTTCAGGTAAGTGGCAATCCAGGAATTGATACCCACCTCTGCACCCACATACAAAAATATAGTCACGACCATCAAAACTACATAGGGATATTTAAGCAGACCAAAGCTGGATCTGATTGTTGCAGTACTTTCTGTTTTTTTTTCGGTCGGTTCAAGTTTTAATTGCCACACTGCCACAAAGGTAACAGATACAAAAATTGCATAAATAGGAAACAGATCGGTCCAACTGGATAAGATCATAGCAATCAATATTGAGCCTGAAAGTGATCCGATGGATTTTATAAATTGTGCAAAAGATAGATTCTGTGAGAATTTCCCCGGAGCAGACACATCTCTCATCATAGGGTTCCCAGACACCTGAAGTATGGCCATTCCGGCTCCCAACAGGCAAATAGATACAATCAGGTTTAAGTAATTAGACATAGATATTATTGGTATTGTCAATCCGATAAGTGCCACACCCAGTCCCAGAAGCATTACAAATTTTTTGCCTTTTTTATTCTGTAGCAATCCCATAGGAACCGATAGAAGACCAAAAGCCAAAAAAGCCACAAAAGGTAAAATCCCGGCAACACCTGAAGAAAGAGAAAAACTCTCTTTAGCGAAGGCTACAAGAGAACCAACCACATCACCAAAACCCATGATCATAAACCCTAAAAATATTGGAATTGTCGATTTTTTCATAAGTATATCCTCGTCAAAGTAGTTTTTTCATTTCTTTCGGTCAGTTTAAAACAAAATAGTTTTATCGTCAATCTGAACATCACCCCTGATAAAATCAAGCGGGATGGTGCACCTAAAGGTATTTCCTCTTTCGATCGGTCACTTTGTTTCTTTGCATTTTAGAATTTAGAATTAAAAATTTACTGCAATTGCGGTAATATAGTCCTGTTTTTTAATATTTTACTTTAATTTATATTTAATTCGCCCTTAATTGCCGCAAAAGCAGTAATAATGCTTGACTTTCAAAAAATATATGAGTAAAATAGCTGCAAGAGGCAATATTTACCGTTATAACGGCAATAAGAGGTTGAGATGAAGTTGGCAAAGATAATAAGTTTTCATAGAAAAAAAGCAGGGCTTTCTAGAAAGGAGCTCGCCGAACTTGCCGGGATTGGAAAAACTGTTATATATGATATTGAACATGGCAAGAAAACAATACGATTTAATATAGTAAAATCAATTTTAGATGTCTTAAATATTAAGATTACTTTAGAGAGCCAATTCATGGAGGAAATTAGAAAAAGTGAAAAGAATTGAAATTTTAGTTAATAACATTCCAGCAGGAGTTTTAACAAAGATAACAGAAGAAAAGTATCGTTTCGAATATTATAAGAATTATTCAGGGGATCCGGTAAGCCTAACAATTCCAGTAAGATATGAACCTTATGAATATTCTCAATTTCCACCCTATTTCGAAGGACTTCTACCTGAAGGTACGATGCTTGAAGCACTTCTTCGTAACCTTAAAATTGATCGAAAAGACAGCTTTGCTCAGTTATGTGCTGTAGGAGGAGATATGATCGGAACAACTACAGCAAGGGAGATCAAATGAAGCGTTGTCCAATCAGTTATGAATTGTGTGGGAATAAAAAATATTCTCCAATTGGACTGAGAAGATTGGCTTCAAATTTAGATGATTTAAATAATTTACCCTGGACAAGTGAAGAGCAAGTACAGGAAGCAGCTGCAAGAGCAGGTAAAATGTCTATTCAAGGTGTCCAACCAAAATTAAGTGCTATCCTCAGTATTAAGGATAGAAAATTTGTAGTACAAGACAAGAATGGAAAATATATACTAAAACCACAGAGTCAAGTATATCCAAGCATACCTGAAAATGAAGATCTAACAATGAAACTTGCAAAACTATGTGGAATTAATGTCCCATTAACAGGAATGGTTTATTCCAAAGATAGTTCCTTGACGTACTTTATTAAGAGATTCGATAGAATCGGAAAAAACAAAAAAATTCATGTGGAAGATTTCGCACAATTGATGGGAAAAACAAGGGATACAAAATATGAAAGTACTATGGAAAAAATTATCGCAACAATAGATAAATATACATCATTTCCTCTAATTGAGAAGAAAAAAATGTTTTTATTGACTCTTTTTAATTTTATTATTGGAAATGAAGATATGCACTTAAAAAACTTTTCATTGATCAAATCAAAAGGTAAAATAGAATTATCTCCGGCATATGATCTTCTCAACACTTCCATTGTTTTAAAAAATCCTGAAGAGATAGCACTTCCTTTAAGAGGTAAAAAGCGTAAATTAAAAAAAGAAGATCTAATCTGGTACTTTGGAAACGAGAAACTTGGCTTGAATACTATGATAATTAATAACGTAATAAAGCAACTTAAAAAGTCCTATAAACCATGGGAATCTTTAATTCAAATTTCATTTCTACCAAAGGATTTAAAGGATAAATATCTTAATATGATAGTTAATAGAATGGAGAGATTAGAAATGCAGTCACTGATATTTATTTTCTTTT
>CAYNUG010000018.1:0-25822 GCA_964400545.1 uncultured Clostridia bacterium
GATGGCAGGTTTGCTGATCGGTCAGGTGGAAGATGGTTCTCCTGCCAAAAAAGCCGGACTAAAAAGAAACGATTTCATCATCAAATTGAACGGAAAAAATATGAAGAGCGGAAGCAACCTCAGGCTGAAAATAGCCAATTCAAATCCAGGAGATACCATAAAACTTACGATCTACAGAGGAGAAAGACTTCTAAATGTCAATGTGAAAATAGGAGAAGCTCCCGACACAATGAAATTCAGATCTTCCGGTGAAGACGGGAGAACTTTTGACCTTGGAATGGTTCTTGTTGAAAATAATAAATCTTTAGCCAGAGAACTTGAATTGAGAACAACTCACGGCGTTGTCGTCCAGAAAGCATCGGGGACAGCCTTAAAGAACGGTGTAAAGGCCTTAGACGTAATTCTCGGTGTAAACAGAACCGAAATAACTTCGGTTGACCAGTTCAGGAAGTTGATTTCAGGAAAGAAACCCGGATCATTCATTTTTCTTTATGTGAACCGCTTCGGTCAGGAATTTTATCTGAAATTCATACTTCCGAAATGATTATTTATAAAACTTCCACCTCCGGCAACGATTTTATTATCGTTAGTCGGAGTGATTTGGAAGGATCTGTAGAAAATATCCCAGAATTTGCAAAAAAGATATGTAACGCCAAAACAGGCGAAGCAGCAGACGGAATTGTCATCTTTAGTTCCGACAATGATATTATTGATTTTTCGATCTTCAATAGTGATGGCAGCAAAGCGGAAATATCAGGGAACGGTATGGCCGGACTTTCCTCTGTTTTATTCTCACTGAATAATTCTTTAAAAGATTTATATCTCAGGACAAAAGCAGGAGTAAGATACATCCAATACAAAGGATATGATAAAGATAAGTTCCTGCTGGAAGTGGACATGGGACTTCCTGACTTTAATAAAGAAAAATTTTTCCCATTCCTTATTCCCGGAAAGAAAGATTATGAATACAGAGGAACCCACTTTTTCCCGGTCTCAACAGGAAATCCTCATGCAGTTGTTCTTCTGCAAAACAATGATACAAATATCAGTAAACTTAAAACAACCGGCATGGAACTTGAATCGGCACCTATTTTCCCTGAGAAAACAAATGTAGAATTCGTTTTTCCTATTGATAGCGTGAATAATAATGACACCCCGGTTATAAAAACTTTCTTTTACGAAAGGGGCGCTGGTGTCACTTCATTTTCTTCAACCGGAAGTACTGCTGTTTTTGCAGTTCTTCATGATCTCGGTATTATCGGAAATTCGATAAAAATAGAAACTTCATCGGAGCCGGTATTAATTTATCTTAAGGACAGGATCTTTATTGAAAGTCGTACAAAAATAGTATATAAAAGAGAATACAACGGAAAAACATAATATGAAACTAAAACTTACTTTACTAATTATTACACTACTTTCATTTTCTAACGTTCTTTTCCCCGATGTGCTTTATACAATTGACAATCAGGTTTATGAGGGTGAATTTGTAGCATACAGATATGAGACAATTTATTTTAATGTTTATAAATTCGGCAAAGTATCCGACTCAAAAAGATTCCCCCTTTTCAAAGTACATAAAATAATATTCAATCCAAAACAGGAAGGGATCGAGACATCTTATGAGCTTGAACAGAACTACGAAAAATTGAGAAACGGTAAAAGAATGATCAGAATCACTTTGGGAGCAGGAAAAGCATGGAAGGATACCGGAATCAATGTGAAGATCGATCAGAAGATTCTCTTCTCAATTACAGGATCTGTACTTATCGAAAAAGATCACAAGGTTTTCCATTATGGTGAATTGAATGTGAAGTGGAACAAGAACAAGCAAATGCCCACTCAGCCAACAGGGGCGGTAATTGCTAAGATCGGGAAAAATGGGGCTCCATTCTATGTGGGGAATAATAAAGCTCCATTTCAAAGCAAAAAAAAAGGTCGTCTGTTTATTGGGATAAATGATTATAACTTTGAAGATAATGAGGGATCTTTTTCCGTTTCTATCTATTATTAAAAACCATAAAGGGTTTGAATTTCTGTATCATTGAATCTTTCTTCGCTATAGCTATGAGATTTCCATCATAATCAAATATCCTGTAATTTTCCGAATCCTCTCCTGAAGAAACCTCAATAATATCTTTGAGGGATAACATCGCTCCATTTCTGACCATTTCATTTCCATTCTGAGACACAACTATCCTCGGGAACTCACTTAGAAGTATTTCAATGGGCATCATCCCTTTTTGAAGATCATTCTCTCCGTGAGACTGCAATTCAAGTTCTTTTAGAGATACGGCATCTTTCAACTCGAATTCTCCAACGGCCTCTCTGGTCAATTGCTTAAGATAAGCACCCGTCCCGGCAGCGACTCCGATATCATGAGCAAGAGAGCGAAGGTAAGTCCCTGAAGAAGTAACAGTACGGAAACCAAGCATATCTTTTGCAAGTATTTTTGTTTCGAGTGAAAATATTTCTATTTCTACAGGCTCTATTTTAACTTCAATATTTTTTCTCGCATATTTGTAGAGAGGGATTCCTTTATATTTCTTTGCCGAATATTTTGGTGGATATTGAAGAAACTTTCCTTTAAAAGAAGAGAGCAATTTATCCAGATCAATTTTCGATAGATCAGTAACTTTTTTTTCTCCGACCTGCTCGCCTTCACTGTCATAAGTCGTTGTTGCATACCCAAATTGTATTATTCCAGAATAGGTTTTAGATCTACCGACAAAAAAATCAAAGAACTTAGTTGCATTCCCCACTCCGATCATAAGCAACCCTTCCGCCAGAGGATCAAGAGTACCGAAATGGCCTGCTTTTTTAACCTTAAGAATTGCTTTTGTTTTCTTAACAACATCATGAGAAGTGACACCTTTCTCCTTCCTGATAAGGATCATTCCATTTATCATTTTCCAGAATACTCTTTTTTCTCTTTTAAATTTTCATAAATAACGTTCAAGATCTGCTTTTTCGCATCTCCGAACTCTCCTTCGAAGAAAAAACCGGCTGCATGGCCATGACCTCCACCATTAAAATTACCGGCTATTTCAGAAGCATCGAAATCCCCTTTTGACCGTAACGAAGCCCTGAAGAGCTTATTCCCGATCTCTTTAAGGAACAGAACTACCTTTACACCAAGAATAGATCTCACTATTGATAAAATATCCTCAGTATCATAATCATCTATTTTTCCCCGCTCCAGGAAATCTTTTCTGCAAAAAATAAAAGCGATCTCTTTGTTGTGATAAAACTTAAGTGTAGACAGTATTTTTGTGATCAGCATAATTTTTTCAGAAGGATTCGAATTGAAGATAAGATCACTAACAGAGTGTGGTTCTACACCCGATACTTTAACAATCTCGGACGCAGTTTCAAGCGCCCTGTATGATGTATTTGAATATTTGAAAGATCCGGTATCTGAAGCAATAGCAGCAAAGAGATTAAAACCCATCTCCGGAGTGAAATTAATATCCAATTCATTCCCCAGATCAAAGATCAATTCTCCAACAGCGGAAGCATCCGTATCTATCCAATTCATATCCGAAATTGTGGAACTTGTAACATGATGATCAATATTTATCGTAAAATACTCTGACAGATTTTTCTGTCCGTGACGATCCTCACTTCCCCCCTCCATAAGTATAACAATATCAAATTTATCAGGATATATCTGTTTGTATTCGACTCGGTCAAAACCCGGAAATTCTGTTAGAGGAAAAGATGCTCTGTCGGTATTCCTGAAACTCACATTTTTCCCAAGCTGCTCCAACATCAGGGTCAGGGCGATACCGCTTCCGATGCAATCAGCATCCGGTCTTATATGTGAACTTATTGCAATGGTTTTGGATTCACGGATCTTTTCAGCTATTCGTTTTTTCATTGTTCATTAACTCCTGGCTCATCTACTTTCTTCTGATCAAATTCAAAAGCAGAATCATAAAAGAAATTCAACTCGGGCATATACTTCAGATATACAGATTTTGACAATTCTTTTCTCAAATATCCGCTGGCATTTCTGAGTTTGTTCAAAATATTCTCAGAATCCGATTTGAAAGATGAAACATAGATATTTGCTATCTTAAGATCGGGAGTGAGAATAACATCGGATACCGATATCAGCCGTAGATCAGGATCATCGATCTTATTAAGGATTATTGTGCCGATCGCACTTTTTATTGTGCTTGCTACTTTCTCTACTCTGAATGACATTACAAATACTCTATTTCAATATTCAGGATATCTATCTTCACCGGACCTAAGATCACTGCTGCTTCAATTCAAAAACATCAATGAAATCTCCGATTTCGATCCCGTTGAAATTCTTTAGCTTAATTCCACATTCAGTTCCTGCATTTACTTCCTTAACCTCATCCTTGACTCTCTTTAATGTTTCGATCTCTCCCTCAAAAACCAGATCATTTCCTCTCATTACCTTCAAAAGAGATTTGTTCGTAACTTTACCTTCTCTTACTATACACCCGGCAATGCTACCCAGTTTTGAGATCTTGAATTTTTGCAGGACCTCGATTCTACCTATCTGTGATTCAATAAACACAGGTTCTATCTCTCCCTTTACAGCTTTCTCCAACTCTTCAATAAGATGATAGATTACACTATAAAGTTTTATCTCAACACCCTCTCTCTTTGCAGAAACAAGTACTTTCTGTGGTGCTTTGACATTGAACCCTAGAATTATTGCACCTGATGTTGAAGCCAACAGAACATCGCTGTCGGTAATATTTCCAATACTTTTATGTACTATATTAACTTTCAGATCCTTAACACTCATCTTCATAAGAATATCAATCAATATTTCACCGGATCCGAAATTATCTGTTTTCAAAACTATTGGGAACTCCTTTATCTGCTTTTCATCGATCTTCTGGAAAAGATTTTGAAGACTCAATTTTTTATCGGCTTCGATCTCATCCCTTCTGGTTTCCTTATCAAATTGTTTCCTTAGTTCAATTACTTTATTCGCTTTCGAAAGATCTTCAACGATCTGAAATCTTTCACCGGCTTCAGGAACAACTTCAAAACCCATAACCTCTACAGGAACAGGATTAACAGCATTATTCAGGGTTTTCCCCATATCATCAAATAACGACCTTATTTTCCCTGTAGAATTTCCGCAAATAAAATAGTCTCCTCTTTTTATCTCTCCTTCCTGAATAAGGACCGTAGCGACAGGGCCAAGCTTCGGATCAAGACGTGCTTCAATGACAGTCCCCCAGCCAGGAACGTCTTTATATGATTTAAGTTCAAGCATATCTGAAACAAGAGAGACCATCTCAAGAAAAGAATCAAGATTCGTATTGTTCTTAGCCGAAATATCTACCGAGACAACATCCCCCCCCCAATCCTCTACAACAAGATTATGAGTAGTGAGTTCCTGTTTAACCTTATTAGGATCGGCACCGGAGATATCCGTTTTATTTATTGCAACTATAATAGGAACGTTGGCAGCTCTTGCATGATTGATCGCCTCGATCGTTTGAGGTTGAACACCATCATTTGCAGCAACTATCAGCACTACAATATCAGTTACTTTCGCACCTCGGGCACGCAGATTAGTGAACGCTTCATGACCAGGAGTATCAATGAAAACTATCTCACTGTTTTCCAGTTCTAATTTATATGCACCTATTTTCTGAGTGATCCCCCCGGCTTCACGATCAGCAACACGGGTTTTTCTCAAAGTATCAAGCAATGTGGTCTTACCATGATCAACATGACCCATAACGGTGACAACCGGAGCTCTTGGAGTTAATTCCGATTTGTTTTTTAATAGAAAACCTGAGAATACATCTTCTTCAAAACCAATTATATCTACTTCCACATCAAATTCTGAACAGATCTTCTTTATTTCTTCTTCATTGAGGAACTGGTTCATATGAAACTCTACCCCTGATTCCCTCATCTTATCTTCAATAAATTTGAGCTTAATGTTTAGTTTCTCACCAAGTTCCTTTAGTGTAATAAAATCTGATGTCTGGATCATTTCCGGAACGGATGAAAGATCTGCCTCTTTCTTCGGTACCGTACTAACTTCGGGAACCTTCCTTTCCCCTTTTCCTCTATGATCACGTCTTCCGAATCTGGGATTATGCCTGCGCCTGACATCAATGTAAGTCCTCCTTGGAGGAAGTTTTCTTTCTGGAGGTTTTTTCTCGGGTTCCGGGACGGATTGAGCAGGCTTTTCTTTAGGAACCACTTTTTCAACAGGCTTCGCTATTATTTTCTCTACTTTCACCTCAGGTTCTTTGCGGACAGGTTCTGAAGGTTTTTCCGGTTCCGTTTCTTTTTTCTTCTCAACAACTTTCTCTTTAACTTCCGGGAGTTGTTCTACATCTTTTTCTACCTTTTTAACGACAGGTTCTTCTTCCGGAACTATTTCTGTTTTTTCTTTTTCAGCCTCTTTTGCCGGCTTTTTTTTCTTAATCTTTAAGGACTTTTCAAACTCTTTTATAGTATCTTTGAATTTATCAAGATTTTGCGCAAAATTCCTCAGTAATTCAAGCTGCTCCATCGTAACAGCCGAAGAATGAGATTTGACAGGTACATTGTTTTTCTCAAGAAAGAACATAGCAAGTTTATTCGATATGTTAAACTGTTTTGTTGCTTCATGTAATTTGATGTTCTGCATTTATCCTCCTACAATTTTTTCTGGTCCGCTTTAGAATGGACATCCATTCTGTTCGTTAACTGAATATTCCATTTTGTAAGCTTTGAAGCCAGTTTAATATTTGTCCCCTTTTTACCGATAGCAGCAGAAAGTGTGCTGTCTGTTACAGTTGCTTCAGCCATTCTGGCCTGTTCATTCACGATCAACACCTTTGTTACTTCAGCTGGAGTAAGAGCAGATGAAATAAATCTTTCAGGAGCTTCATTCCAGGCGATCACATCTATTCTCTCACCCCGAAGTTCCTTCGTTACAGACAATACTCTATTTCCGTTCATGCCGACAACTGCTCCGACCGGATCGATACTTTTATCAGTTGAATAAACTGCGACCTTTGTTTTAACACCCGGTTCACGTGATACCGAAAATATTTTAACGATCCCTTCAGCAACTTCAGGGACCTCTTTCTCAATCAGTTTTTCAACAAAATTGTTAAGATATCTTGAACCGAGAACAAGCGGACCTCTTCCTTCAGGGAAAACCCGTTTAATATAAAACTTTATAATCTCCCCTTTTATAAATTCATCCTTCGGAGAAAGTTCCTTTTCTGGAATTATGGCCTCTCCTATCTCTAACGCAGCTATAATGCTCCCGTTCTCGATCCGTCTGACCTCTCCGGAGATAAGGGTGTCGGTCAACTGAACATATTTCGAATATATGGTCTTCTGCTCAGCTTTCTGGATCTTATCCATAATGATATTTCTCGCAGTCTGAGCAGCAACTCTTCCCAATGTTTCACTCGGAAGGAATATTTTTATTTCATCACCGACCTTCGCTTTAGAATCATGTTTCAGAGCATCTTTCCACGATATTTCAGAAGAATCCTGGGGCTCATCATTGACAACCAACTTCTCAGTATAAACGTTTATTGTCCCTTTTTCTCTATTTATTTCGACCTTGACATCGGCCTTATGATCAAAGTACTTATCGGCAACAGTAAGTAGTGCTTCTTCTATGGCAAAATAAAAAATATCGGGAGATATTCCCCTCTCCCTGCTTAATTGCTCTATACTCTTTAGTAACTCTTCTGCCATTTGTCTGCCTCTTCATTTTATGTCACGAGGTATTATAAGTAATTTTGAGTGAAAAATCAAACTGATGCCCGTCAGTGCTTGACTTCCATAGCAAACCAATGCCACAAATTTTTGTGAAAAAGTGCAGAAGGATAATTTCGTATTAGGAAACCTCTTAGTGAAAAATAGTTTCCCTTAAAAGGTTTATCGATAAAAAACCTCAAGCCTTTGTAAAGAAATCTGAATTCGGGATGAAACTGAACCCCAAGCACATTTTTATATTTCCTGTGTTCTATCGCTTCCACTACTTTGCCATCCATTGAAGATGCAGCCTTAAAATAACCTTTCCCGGGGTCTTTTACAGATTGATGATGTGAGGATAAAACCATGGGATATCCTTTAAGGTCCCCGAGGATCTTTTTCAACAGAATAGATCCGGAATTTATCCTAATCCTATGAAATGCAGGAGCAATATTTTTATATTCTCCCGGGAACATGGCCTTAAGATATCTGGAACTGTGAATTTTTTCTCTGCCCTGTTTTAAAACCTCTTCAACAGACTTGAGCCCGTAAATCTCTGAAGGAATATCCTGAATAAGCGATCCTCCTGCAGCAACATTCATAGTCTGTGCACCGAGGCATATACCCAAAACAGGATAATCGGGCCTTTCGTCAAGGAAAGGTTTGAATTCACTATCCTGGTCTCCACCGATCAGGTGAAAAAGAAACGAAGATTCATACATGGTTCGAAAAGGTGTGGACGCTTCCGTAAGAAGAGAATTTTCTTCTCTATAAATTCCGGGAGGAATATCCATTCCACCTGTGAAAATTATCCCATCTGACATTTCAAAAATTTCCCGGAATTGTGATGTCCAAATATTTTTTTTAAAAAGATCTCCTTTTTCAACTTTTCCTTTCAATTCAGCAAAGCTTACCCACCTGAGCATCCTGTTTTTAACATATTCCCTTGACCGGGCATAATCAGTCAATTCACCCTCATGATACACACAAAGAAGACTGATGTCGCCAGTTCCCAACAGACCTGCATTTTTGATTACTACAATATTGTTTATCTGATCTATAGTAGGGCGACACATGACTATCACTGGGATCTTTCCGGAAACAGTATTACCCTCACTAAAAAACGGACCGATCCACATTATCAATGTGACTATCATAATAACTCTCAATTTCTTCATTGTTCCTCCCCGTTCAGAAAGTAAAAGATATATGATTTAATGGTCAAAAGCAAATCAATATTTATTGGATTGTCTCCCCGTCTATGATATCATTGCCCCATGTTGAAATCCTTCGACAAATATATCCTGAAAGAGATCGCTGCCCCGTTTGGAGTTGGCTTGACCATCTACACTTTCACCCTGCTGATAAACATGATATTCATCCTTTCTCATACATTGATATCAAAAGGAGCAACAACATTTACCGTTATCAGGATCCTTCTCTATCTGCTGCCTGACCTCCTCGCTTTTACAATTCCAATGGCAACACTGATGGGCATTTTAGCCGGAATGAGCAGGATGAGCACAGACTCTGAGATTGTGGCGCTCAGGACGATGGGAATAAGTAATTTCAGGATCCTCAAACCAATTCTGATGTTCTCGGTCATTACCTGGATAATTTCATCAATTCTCATCATGTATATCGCTCCCGAAAGCAACTATCAATTTCATAGACTTAAAACGAAAGTAATGTTATCAAGAGCCATGTCCAACATCAAGCCCAGGACATTTAACCGCGAATTCCCAACATATGTACTTTTTTTTAACGATATCGACAATAGAACAAACGAATGGAAGGATGTTTTCCTTTATTCGAGAAAAAACAACAAAAAAGACACTATAATTCTCGCTAAAAAAGGCAAAATAATTCAGGATAAAGAAAGAAGAAAGAGTTATTTTGCTTTGAAGAATGTTACCTTACACAGTTTCGAAAAAAAATCACCGGGGAAAAATTATTCCACTACTTTTTATATTAATACTTCTGAAGAAATTCCGGAATTCGCAAATGTGAAACAAACCAGGCAGAGTCAACAGTTGGTATTCCAGGATCTTGTAAAAAAAATGAAGGAAAATCCTGATAATATTCTACTCAGAAGAGAGTTCCACCGGAAATTCGCACTCCCGTTTGCATGTCTTGCTCTTGGGTTCCTGGCTCTATCATTGGGAATCTCTACAAAAAAAGGGGGGAAAGTAAGCGGATTTATTATTTCACTTGGAATAATATTCATTTATTATACAACAATTACAACTTTTCAGAATCTGATCGTTAAGAAGATAGTTTCTCCTTTTCTCGGGATGTGGATCCCGAATATTTTTCTTATTGCATCAGGAATTTTATTCTATTTTTACAGTTCAAAGGAAAAAACTCTGAATTGGGAAAGAATTTTCATTCCTTTCAGAAATTTTCGGACATTCATCAACAGGAACCACTCAACAACAATCGAAAGCAACACTAAATTCAGAATACTAAAGCGAATCGATCTATATATTATCAAAAGAATGATATCAATGCTTCTACTCATCTTTATTTCATTGATACTTGTTTTCTACATTGTAAGGATCGTAGAACTTATTGACAGTGTTATCGAGAATAATATCCCGTTTTTTTATGTTTTTAAATATGTTTTTTACAATACACCGGAAATGATCAGTTTTGTACTCCCGGTATCGATACTAACATCGGTTCTGCTTACTTTCTCGCTGATGAGTAAGAATAACGAGATCACAGCCGTTCAGGTCAGCGGAATAAGTCTTTACCGGGTTGCTGTTCCCGCCATTATACTCGGGATACTGCTTTCACTCGGATATTTCTTCATTCAAGAAAATATAACACCAGGAGCAAACAAAAAGGCCATGAAAGTACTGGATATAATTTATAAAAGAAAAACAAGTACTGAATTGGAATTTGATAAATTCTGGGTGTCAGGGAAAAATAATTTCATTTATTTTTATGATTTTATTGAGAAAAGAAAAGAACGTTACATAAATTTTACAGCTGTTCAATTTGACAAAGATTATTCAATGAAACTAAGATTAACTTCAAAATTTGCCCACTGGGTTGATCGGGATACACTGATCCTTAAAGATGGTTTCACAAGACAATTTGAAAATAATATCCCTGTTGCCTTTAAAGAATTTAAAACCAGAAGACTGGAAATACCGGAAGGGAAAGAGCTCTTTCTTAAAAAAATATTCTTTCCACAGCACATGAATATATCCCAACTAAGGAAGTATATCCATTATCTTAAGAAGAACAGATCTGATTCGGGGAGGTATGAAGCAAAATTATATTATAAATATTCTTTTCCTTTCTCAAGTCTTATAATGGTATTGATCGCTATCCCCTTCTCATTTAAAATGGGAAAGAGAGGTACCCTTTACGGAATAGGTATAGCTGTCGGTATATCAATGATATTTTGGGGAATATTCGGTATATCAAGTGCCATGGGATCATCAGGAATACTATCACCGTTCATATCGGCTTTTGCTCCTATAATTCTGTTCTCATCAGTATCACTATGGCTCTTTATTAACATAAAAACCTGAGTAAATTTGATCGATGTCGGAACTTTTATCTCTGGAGATCGTTTAGTAATTGCGGAATGGAAAACAGTTTAATAATTAAATACATTAGAGAAGGAGACGAGAGAGGCTGGAATATGCTGATAGACAGATACTCAAAAACGGTTTACAACCTTGCATATAACTTCTGTGGTACCAGTGATGATGCCAATGATCTGACTCAGGATATATTTATTAAAATCTATAAAAATATTGACAAGTTCGATGAGAAGTTCAATATTAAATCATGGATAATAAGGATCTCAAAGAATCATTGTATCGACTATTGGAGAAAAAACAAAAAAAATAATCTCAGGATCGATCTTAATGATAATCTTCTAAAAGACGATAATTCCCCCGAGGAAATATTGATAAAGAGCAGCGACCTTAACAAGTTGAGAGAAAAGATCCTTAAACTTAAACCGGAGATCAGATCCATGCTTATTCTCAGGGATATTCAGAACCACTCCTATCAAGAGATATCCGAATCACTGGATATCCCGTTAGGTACAGTTAAATCAAGAATTAACAGGGCAAGGATTTTGCTTGCAAAATTGTATGAGGATGGATGATAAAATGAATTGTATCGAATTTGAAGAACTTCTATCCGCTTTTCATGACAATACACTGGATCATGAGCAGCAGAAAGAATTTGACAAGCACTTAAAAGAATGTGAGGTGTGTGCAGGGTTAACAAAAGGAGTGGATCACATTAAAGCAATTCTTCCCGAACTTAACACTGAGGTTCCTTTCTTTTTAAAAAACCGGCTTTATCTTATTAGCGAATCGGAAGAAAAGGAAAAAATTCCAGATATCAATTATGCTTTTATGAAATGGATCGCAGCGGGGATAGGAACAGTAGTTCTCTTTTTGAACATTTTCTATTTCACAAATATTTTCCCGGCTGCAAATAAAACACTTCATAATGCTGTTGCAGGTATTGAAAACTTTGTAGTTGAAACTGAAGCATTCATAGGGAGAATAAAAGAATCCAAAAATTTATATATTTTCAAAAGAGAAAAGATTTTCTCAAAAACAAATGAAAAAAAAAACTCAAAAGCAAAAATAAAAATAATAAAGGGGATTAAATATGGATAAAAAAAACGAATACACTGAAAAAAAGAATCCTGGACTCGCAGCATTGATATCGGCTTTGTTTCCGGGATCGGGATTATTTTATGCCGGAAACTACACAAAGGGATTCTCGTATATGCTCCTTTTCACTTTGATAATAGTATTACTTGTTAATTCAGCAGTAGACGGCAGACATTCAATGATTGCAGAAATAGTGGTTTTCTCTCTTTTACTTGCCGGATTCTACGTCTTCCAGATCATTGACAGTTTCAATGAAGTCAAAAAAATGGGAATAGAAAAGACTTCCAAAGATGAATTTTCCACTGATGTCTCACTAACCGGGTCGGTTATCATACTTATTCTGGGAGTATTATTTCTGCTGCGAAATATGCATGTACTGACTTACAAAATTATAATCAAACTATGGCCCCTTCTCATAATAGGAATAGGGCTGAAAATGATAGTAGAATATTTATTATCCGGAAAGGAGGATAAAGATGAGTGAAAAAAAAGGCGAAACAATAATTTGGGGAATCATTATAATTATACTGGGGCTCCTCTTTCTATCAAAAAATTTGGGGTGGACAGACCTCAATATCTGGGATATCACTACAACATACTGGCCCTTGATCCTGATCTATATCGGTGGCAGAAATATAATAGTTTACATAAAGCATAAAAAATGAATAAAAAAGAAATCCTCCTGATCGCAGGACTGATTATATTCGGTCTTCTTCTACAGTATTTTGATTCTGGAGATATAGCTTTTATTAAGAGCTGCAGTAATGATATCAGATCAATCAGAGATAAAGGTCATCCTCACGAATTTCCCGGAAGTTTCACTTTCGATAATCAGGTGAAAAAATTTGAATTCGATAATCCTGCAGGAAGTATCGATATCTCTCCTTCTTCAAAAAAAAGAATCTATATTGAAACTGTTAAGATTGTTTATCACAAAGATCAATCAGAGATCGAAAGGCTTAAAAATATTGTTAAAATAAAAAAGCATGAAACTATGGACAAAGCTGTTATTAAGGTCTATTCAAAGGAAAGCAGATTCCCATACAACAGAGTAAGAGTAAAATTCAAAGTATTTCTTCCTGCAGCTACAATACTTAAGATCCGGAACAGATTTGGAAATATTAATATTGACAATGCGGGAACCTCCATTACGGTTGACGGGAAATTCGGAGATATAAAGATCAAAAATATTGATGGCGATATCAATGTGATTAGCAGATTCGGAGAAACAAATATTTCTGATATAAGCGGAAGTATCGGACTTGACCTGAAATATTCCAACGCCGAGATATCTAACTCATCTTCTCTCAATTGCAAAGTAAGCCATTCATCGCTATCACTTTCAGATTTTAATAAAGGAAATTCAATTAAGATCGACGGCGTACATACTAAGATAAAGCTATCTGATATTAAATCTGACCTTATTAAGATCAAAAATTCCCACAATCGAATTGACCTGTCTGATATAATGACAAAAGAACTCTTGATTACTTCCAGGCATTGCAAGATCAACGGTAACAGATTAAACTCTGAATCGATCTCAATTAAGAATTCTTTTAATAAAATAATCCTGAAAGAACTTAACGGATCAAAGCTTAATATTCTCCTTAAACACGGCAACCTTTATCTGTCACTCGGATCGATGTTTAAAAAAGTGTTTATTACAAATTCGTATTCCGATATTACTTTATTTATTCCATCAGGTTCAGATCCTGTGCTAAGCTTGAACTCAAAATATGGTGATATAATTAACAGGACCGATCTCAAGATCAATTCGATAAAAGAGAAGTATTTGACAACTTTTTCCAGAATAGGAGATGGATCAGATATAAATATAAATACAAGCTATGGTGATATAGTACTGAAAGAAAGATCTAACTGAAGATTATTTTCTAATAATACTACGCAAGATGGGCCTCCTGATGATTTAACTTGACATTCACGGCTTAATCCATTAAAAATATCTATTAATAGCGGGTCTAGAGAAAAATGAATCGAATTCATCAGAAAATAATTCTTTTCAAATCAATACCCTGCAGCATATTTGTAAAGGAGAACTGAATGGAAGCCCCGATACTTGTGATCAATACCGGAAACACATCTACAAAAATTGCTATTTTCGATATGGAAAACCCTGTTTTTGTTGAGTCAATTAATCATTCTGAAAAAGAATTGAAATCTTTTAACAACATCAATGAACAGATACAGTTCAGGGAGAAGATTATTCTTGATTTTCTAAAAAAAAGAAATATTAACATGAAAGATCTGAAAGCAATATCTGCAAGAGGCGGACTTCTAAAACCTTTGAAGAGTGGCACATATCTGGTAGATCAGGAAATGATCAACGACCTTATAGAAGCAAAAAGAGGCCTACATGCCTCTCATTTATCTGCTCAGATCGGTTACAGTATTGCAAAAAGATCAGGAATTAGTTGTTATATTGTTGATCCCATATCCGTTGATGAATTCTGTACTCTTGCCAGGTATTCAGGCCATTCTCTTTTCGAAAGAAAAATGCTTTCGCATGCACTCAACATGAAGGCAGTTTGTAAAAGGTATTCAAATGAAACTGGTCAGAAATACAATGAAATGAACCTAATTGTTATCCATCTTGGCACGGGGATATCAATTTCAATACATGAAAAAGGTGTAATGGTCGACAGCATTAACTCAAGCGAGGAAGGAACATTTTCTCCAGACAGATCCGGCGGACTTCCGGTTCTTCAGGTTATAAAATATGTTATCGACAACAAACCTGAATATAAAGTGTTTGCTAAAAGTATTTTCGGGGAAGGGGGATTGCAATCCTACCTGAATATAAAGGATTTTATGAAAATTGAGGAAATGTATAAATCAGGAGATAAAAAAACAATAGAAGTGGTTGACGCAATGGCATACCAGATCGCCAAAGATGCCGGAGGAATGGCAACAGTAGTTAACGGGAAGGTTGACCATATCCTTATTACCGGGGGAATGGCCAATGCGAAATTTCTGGTAAAATTGATAACTGATAGAATATCTTTTCTTGCTCCGATCAAGTTGTACCCTGGTGAAGATGAAATGAAGTCACTTGCCGAAGGTGTTTCAAGAGTTCTGAGAGGAGTGGAACAATACAAAGAATATTGACATGAAGTCATTAAGAGAAAAGCAGAGAAGGGTCGAAGATATAATCCGTAAAACGGAAAATCAGATAGAATCTCTAAAAACTGAATACAACTTGTTTTTTTCCGGAGAAATAAAGGTCCCGCCTGAACAAGAGAGAATAAATACAGAAAAAATAATAAGAGATCTTCAATCTAAAGATCTCAAATCGAGCAAACTTGCCTTTCTCATTCAAAATCTTTCCTCCAGATTTTATCTTTACAATAATCTTTGGCTGAAGAAACTTAATCAACTTGAATCAGGAGTGATCAACAGACCTTCAAAAACAACAAAAAATAATAACGCACCCTCCGTTGTTCAGGATGTAATAAAAACCTCGAAAGTATCTTTGAACAACGAAGATTCTTTTGAATCATTCTATAGTGAGTATGAAAAAATGGTTAAGAAAAGTAAAAAAGGGCAGGGAAAACCCAAGGAATCTCTTATTAATTCAATTAAATTAAAAATGATCTCTGAAAATATAATTGATGCTGACATAAATCTTGCATTTGTGAAAAATAAAGTTCAGATCAAAATAAAAAAATAACCCGATTCTACTGATAAAGAATCTCGACTGTATTCTTTCCCGTTATCTTTTCAATATCTTTCTTCATTGAAATTGTTGGTTTTAAGCTTCCCGACTTTATAACAACCCTCTCCTTATTCTCTTTAAGAATAACGAGATAAGTAGGAGTAGAATCTGTGTAAAGCTCCATTTTCTTTTTTAATTCCTCGGAAAAATCATCATTTAATATGGAATAATCGATAGTGATCATTATTTTACGAGCCCTCTTTTTCAACAGAACATCCAATGCTATCAACTCCTCAACATAAATATTCCTGTTCATATCGCCATTATCAGGAATTCGTCCCTTTAAATAATAAGGGAAATCAAGTTTCAAATCTTCTTTTATATCATCCCAGTTCACCCGTTCATCATTTCCATTGTTCCGGTATCCATTCCGGCGGGATTTTGAAAATATTAAAAGTTTGATCCGCCCTGAAAGATCTTCGAAAAACAGTTCTCCGTAAAATGCCCCTTTTTTCGATTTCTTTTGTTTATAGGATGTTATGACCCCGCCTAATCTTACTATATCCCCTTTGAATTCTCCGGAATTTATAAATGAAATATTTGTATTCGAAATCTTCTTGATCTCATTCTTATATTTTTCTATAGGATTTAGCGTGATATACATGCCTGCCATCTCTTTTTCGCCCTGGATCATCTCTGCATCGGTCCATTCCTCTACATTGAGATGTTCTTTTGATATAACTATCTTCTCTGTCTCATCATCCGAAAAAAGCGATCTCTGGTCTTTCATACGTCTTTTATTTATCAGGGAAGCCTGATGTATAACCTCCTCAAGACTCTGAAACAAGGTTTTCCTTTTCAATCCAAAACTATCCAATGCTCCCGCCTTGATCAAACTTTCAATAACTCCTTTATTGATCTTACTGAGATTGTTCCGGATAATAAAATCAGAATAACTTATAAATTTACCGTCATTTTCTCTAACTTCGATGAAACTTCGTATGGCTGCATCTCCAACATTTTTAAGTCCCTTGAGACCATATCTGATAGAACCGGTTGATTCCACCCGGAATTTTTCATAACTTTTATTTATATCAGGTGGAAGAATTTTGATCCCCATTTTTCTGCTTTCGGAAATATACTGGATTATCTTAGAATCAGTAGAGGTTTTATCCGACTCCGTTGTAAGAAGAGCCGATATGAAATAAACAGGGTAGTGAACTTTAAGGAAAGCGGTTTGATAAGCGAGATTGGCATATGCAGTGGAATGAGATTTGTTAAATCCGTATTCAGCAAATGTTTCCATCTGGGAAAACAGTTTTTCTGCTTTTTTTTTGTTAAATCCTTTTTTAACAGCACCTTCAAGGAATTCCTTTTTTACAGATGGAAGTTTTTGCACCTGTTTCTTTCCCATGATCTTTCTCATCTCGTCAGCTTTGCTCAAAGGGAAGCCTGCAATAACCTGAGATATTCTCATAACCTGTTCCTGAAATACTATCACTCCGTAAGTATCTGAAAGTATCTCTTCTGTTTCTTTGAAGATATACGTAACCTTTTCTTTACCTATCTTTCGATTTACATAAGTATCTGCCATTCCGGTTCCCAGAGGTCCGGGCCTGTACAATCCGTTCAATACAACAAGATCTTCAAATCGCTTGGGTTTGGATCTTTTAAGAAAATCCCTCATACCTGAACTTTCAAATTGAAAGATCCCATCCGTATACCCATCCTGAAACAATTTAAAAGTTTTCTTATCATCAAGGGGAAGATTCTGAAGATCTATTTCCTTTTTTTCTATTTCCTTGATCGAACTCAGTATATTCTTCAAAATTGTCAGAGTTTTCAATCCCAGGATATCAAGCTTTAACAACCCGATCTGTTCAACCTCTTCCTTTTCGAACTGGGTTACGATCTTATCCTTTGCTTTGTAAAGTGGCATAAATTCGATAAGTTTTTTAGGAGCTATAACAACACCTGCCGCATGCATTCCGGTATTTCTGATATTATTTTCCAGTTTAAGAGCATAATCTATCAATCTTGGAGCTGCCTCCATCCTTTTGATCTCTTTTTGAAGTTCCTCATTGTTCTCAACTTCTTCCCTCAGGCTTACCTTAGGATTCTCCGGAATAAGTTTTGCCAACTTATCAACATCTCCAAGAGGAACCTCAAGAACCCTCCCTGTATCTCTAATAGCCATCTTGGCCTTCATTTTTCCAAAGGTAACTATTTGAGCAACATTTTCTTCGCCATATTTATTCCTGATGTATTCAATAACATCCTCTCTTCTTTCAGGATCAAAATCGAGATCTATATCCGGCATTGATACCCGGTCAGGATTCAGGAATCTCTCGAAGATCAGATCATATTTAAGCGGATCTATAGTCGTGATCCCCATCACATATGAGACCAGACTTCCCACAACCGATCCTCTCCCGGGTCCAACAGAAATATTATTATCTTTAGAAAATTTGATAATATCCCATACAATAAGAAAGTAACTGGGAAATTCCATTTCTCTGATCTTCTCGATTTCATATTTCAGTCTTTTTTCATATTCATCTATATTCTTTCCTTCTTTCTCAAGTTTCTTTTTCAATTCCAGAAACCCTTCCATACATATTTTTTCAAAATATCCGTCTATGGAATAATTATCCGGAACCCGGAACTTAGGCAGAAAATATTCACCAAGCCTGAATTCAAAATTGCATTTTGCTGCTATTTCCAGTGTGTTATCTATTGATTCAGGATAGTCGCTGAAAAGTTCTTCCATTTCTTCCGAAGACTTCAGATACATCTCATCCGTCTCCTTTTTCATTGCTCTATTGGTATTACTCAAAACTTCATTTGTTTGAAGACAGATAAGGATCTCCCGTGCCTCAGAATCGGAGGGATTTACATAGTGTACATCGTTAGTTGCCACAAGAGGTATCGAAAGATCTTTGGCCAATTCAATAAGCTTAGGAAGAACCTGGATCTGTTTAGAAAGACCGTGATTCTGGATCTCAATATAGAAATCGTCGCCAAATACTTCTTTATACCACTCCGCTACTTTGTATGCTTCCTCTTCCTTTCCCCTCAAAAGATTGTACGGGATCTCTCCCTGTATACAAGCAGAAAGAATAACAAGTCCTTCGCTATGCTTTTTAAGTATATTTTTATCAATTCGGGGTTTTCTGTAAAACCCTTCAATATACGAAATCGTAATCAATTCTGAGAGGTTCCTATATCCTATATCATTTTTTACCAAAACTACCAGATGGTGGTAATTAGCCTCTCCGCTTCCCCTTTGAGGCCTGTGGTCAATCGTATAGGGAGAAATATACATCTCTGAACCAATTATTGCCTTAACTCCATTCTTCTTGGCAACATTAAAGAAGTTAACTGCACCAAGGATATTTCCGTGATCTGTAAGAGCAACCGCAGGCATATTGAGTTCTTTAATTCTCTTTATCATATCGGAAATCTTCTGATTTGAATCAAGAAGACTATATTCTGAGTGTAGATGTAAATGAATAAAACTTTTCATCTATTCCCACTCAATTGTTCCGGGCGGTTTAGACGTAAGATCATATGTTACTCTGTTGATACCTTTAACTTCATTTACTATTCTGTTTGCAACTTTCTTAAGAAAATCATATGGGGCGGGATACCAGTCAGCGGTCATGCCATCTATGCTTTCCACAAGTCTGATAACAGCAACATTCTCATAAGTCCGAACATCGCCCATAACACCAACGGTCTTTACAGGCAAAAGTACAACAAATGACTGCCACACATTATTATAAAGATCGAAATTATCGAGTTCTTCTTTAAGGATTGCATCGGCTTCCTGCAATTTGCTGATCTTTTCTCTAGTTATATTTCCAATAACCCTTATAGCAAGACCTGGCCCGGGAAACGGGTGACGCATTATAAATTTTTCATCCAACCCCAGTTCCCTTCCTATATTTCTCACTTCATCTTTGAAGAGTTCTCTAAAAGGCTCGATCAGCTTCCAGTTCATTTTTTCAGGTAGCCCACCAACATTGTGATGACTTTTGATCGTTGCTGAAGGCCCTTTGACGGAAACAGACTCAATAACATCAGGATAGAGTGTTCCCTGGGCAAAATATTCGACCTTACCTATCCTTTCTTCTACTGTAGAAAATATTTCAATAAATGTTCTTCCTATTATTTTTCTCTTCTCTTCAGGCGAAGTGACTCCCTTTAATTTAGAAAGAAATGTTTTTCCCGCATCAATTCCTATAACATCCAGCTCCAGATCATCACTAAATCTTTTCATCAGAGTTTTATACTCATTTTTTCTGAGTAATCCCGTATCAACAAATACCGGAGTTAAATTTTTCCCGATGGCTCTCTTTAACAATAATGCCAGAACTGTGGAGTCCACACCACCACTAAGACCAAGAATTACCCTTTTTTCTCCAACATCCGCCTTAATTCTTTCAACTGAGGAAGATATGAAATTCTCCATACTCCAATTTTTGTCAAGTCCGGAAATATCAAAGAGAAAATTAGAAAAAATTTTACGGCCATCCTCCGTATGTTCCACCTCAGCATGGAACTGAATTCCGTAAAGTCTTCTTTTTGATGACTCTATAACTGCAACTTCACTGTTCTTTGTTTTTCCAGTAACCAGGAAATCCTCCGGATACTGAGTTATCTTATCACCATGACTCATCCAGACACTTCCTGAAGCTCGTACACCTTTCAACAATTCACTTTGTCCTAACAGTTCAAGATTTGCAGAACCATATTCTCTGTCTTTTGCAGGCTCAACTCTCATTTCAGAAAAAAATGCAAGTAATTGCAGCCCGTAACATATACCTAAAATCGGAATATTGATCTCTAATATCCCTCTGTGGGGCTTGGGGGCGCCTTCCTCATATACACTCGATGGCCCCCCGGAAAGAATAAGCGCTCCAGGATCCTTTTTTAAAATTTTGCCAATTTCAGTGTTATAGGGGAGTATCTCACAATACACACCAAGTTCTCTGACGCGCCGAGCGATCAGCTGGGTATACTGGGAACCAAAATCTAAAATTAATACACTTTTTCCAATCATTCAGAACCTATGAAATTAAACTGGGAAATTTATAACAATTTCAAAAGACCGGATGTGATCATCCCGAAAATAATTCTGGACACATCAAATATATTGATACCGGATTCATTTGATATCTCTGCTATACTTCTTCTCCCGTCGATCTTTGAGATCACCAGCCACTCTAATGTGGAAAGTGATATTTTCCTTCTCTCACCTTTATCTATTTCACTAAAAGCAGGGACAGAATCTATAGAACCGATCTTCTTTCTTAAAAGCGTCCATTCATCGATTCGTCTCGCAGAATCCATAAGAAGAGAAGTAACCGATTTTGTAATAGATGTTTCGACATCAAAAACAGACTCTTCGAACTCAAATTCGCCCTTTCCCCAAGAAATTAATGTGAAAACTGCATCTTCTCCTTTAAAATTAGCAACCTCTGCGTGATTGATCATCCCATGATTTACATAAATATACCCTTTTTCTCCGGAATTTTTGATCAGGACAAACCTGCCACTCTGTCTGGAGTTAGACACCAACTGCATAATATCAGCTAAATTAATAGAATCAAGCGAACCTTTTAAACTCATGATAGGGATATTATATATTCTGAAGCATTTTTGTCAACATAAAAACCACTTTTTTCCTTTTTTTGATCATTCTTTCATTCTTTTTCCTCTTTTTATTCCAACTGTGAATAAGTTACGAATCAAATGAGAATTCCAAGTTATTTTAGGAATCATTAGATAAGCAGGAAAATAGGCAGAAATAAAATCACCATCATGTATTTAGAGTGCAACACTGGACTACCCCTGATTCCCAAACAGCCCCCCCTGGTCCTCCTAAGTTTTTATAAAGTCAAGAATGTTAAGCATCGTCCCCAACGCACTTTTTATATACTGTTGAAATATAACATTTATTAAATTAAAATAGACACATGGAAAATAAAGTAGAAAATGTAGGTGATTTTTTTATCGATAAGGAAAATGATCTTTCGATCGAAGACAAATGGGATAAACTTTTCGACTCCTGGCTTGAAAAAGTTGATAAAGAAAAACAGATGCTTAATCTTTTTGAACTCAAGCTCTGGCTTGAGAGTACTGAAGAGTTCATTTCATCCAATTATTTTGAATCTATAATATTCAAATTTCAGCAACTCGGGAACAGAAATTATAACTCCTATCTTAAAACCTTTTCAAAGATCATGAACAGGATCATGAACCTACTTAAAGAACTTGATTTTAAAAAAGACAAACATTTGATAAATTTTGAAGAATTTATCGTGGAAAAAACACTCGAGAAATCAAGTAGAAAACGATTCCCCTCATTAAAGGATGTTGCCGATCCCGAATCATGGTTCTTCAGTTTTAGGACATTCCTTTCCAACATGGATATCATCTCTGCCGATCTTTCAAAAAACGACATGATCACACAGAGAACATTTCTCTCATTAACAAAACTCTACCATAAGGAATTATTGCTTAACCCTATTATTATTTCACTTCTTAATGGTAAATTTGTCCCAAAAATGGACAAGATCTATCAGAAGGATATTTCAGATATAATTTCTGGTATTAAAGACAAAAAACTAAAAAAAAATACCGGGATACTTTATATTCTGGCTTTCAGAACTCTTAAGATCAACAACTTTATAGAACTGAACCTTAAAAAACACAGAGATATAAGCATTACCATTCCTCTTATTCTTGCTTTAAAAAAGAATGTCGCCTCAATGGAAGATTTTCATAAAAGACATTTAAAAAGTTCATTTTCAACTCCCAAATGGACTACGAAAGATATCAGGAATCTTGACAAAACATTTCTTGCCATGGCACAGGAGTACAAAAAAGTTTTTGAAACAGAATTTATAAATTTCTTTAATCCGGATCAAAAAAATATAAACAAAAGAGATTTGCTGAGGAATATTGTTAATATTTCTGATAATGCTATCCAAGAACTTATTGAGAACATATCAAAAATGTTCAATCAGGAATTTGAATGCTCCTCTATTTTCGAGAACTATATTTCAAGGAATCAAAAAGCTGCGGGTCTAAAAAAGAAACTGGTTAGTTTACACACAAAGATCAATGATCACTTTGAGAATCCGGAAAAAATATCTACCAATGATATATTTTTTGAACTTAATCAGTTTATAGAAACTGACCTTAACTTTCTTTTGTATAAGGACTGGAACGAATTCCTGAAACATTATGATAATCTCCAGAAATCTGACTTTTCATCTGAATTTAGACTGAATCTCAAAGATTTTCATATGTATCTAACCAAGATACTTGAAGAAATTATTGATAAAAAGAATTGACCAACACGGAGGATTTGATGAATATTGAAAAAACATTTGTAATGATAAAACCTGATGGGGTGCAGAGGGGATTATCAGGAGAGATCATATCCAGGTTTGAAAAAAAAGGCTTAAAAATAGTTGCAGTAAAAATGATCACTATCAACAACGCTCTTGCGGAAAAACATTATGCTGAACATAAAGATAAAGTATTTTTCGAATCTCTTATTGATTTTATTACTTCAGGCCCTGTAATAGCTTTTATTCTTGAGGGACCTGAAGCCATAAGTATTGTAAGAGAAACAGTCGGTGCCACAAATCCGGCTGATGCACTACCCGGCTCAATCAGGGGAGATTATGTAATTCATACAACATTCAATATCATACATGCTTCAGACTCGATAAATTCATCAGAGCGTGAGATAGCACTTTTTTTCAAAAAGGAAGAGATACAAAATTACGATCTTATCATCAAAAGATATCTTTTCAATTCAAATGAATGAAAAATGAACGGATTTTAGTAATACTTAATCCATCCTCCGGAGTAGTATCTAAAGATGTTGCAGCTTCTTACATTTTCAAAAAACTTCTTCAAAATTTCCGGACAGTATCACTTATTAATTCAAACTCTCCGGAAGATGGTTACGAGATAGCCGGAAATGCGAAAAATAATTTCGATATTATAACTGCTTTTGGTGGTGATGGCACGATCAATTCAATTGCCTCAGCTCTGGTTGGAACTGATATGACTATTGGTATTCTTCCCGGTGGTTCCGGTAATGGTCTGATAAGAAATCTAAAGATCTCACTATCCTGGAAACAGGCTCTTGAGACACTGATTGGAGGAAGGGACAAGTATATTGACATAGGCAGAATAAATAATTCTTATTTTTTCAACGTTGCTGGAATTGGACTTGATGGGCTTATCTCAAAAAAGTATAACACTGAAACAAAAACAAGAGGACTTGCTCCTTATATATATTATGCACTTAAAGGATATTTTGAAATGCCGAGTTTTAATGTGAGAATAACAGGAGATGATATTGAATTTGACGAAGAGGCCGCATTGATTGCTTTTGCAAACTTTCCGCAATATGGAGGTAATGCAATAATCGCTCCTTATGCCGATCCATATGACGGAATGCTTGACCTCTGTATCATTAAAAGTTTCAAATTTGCTAAGACCGCAATTAATTTAAAACGACTTTTTAACGGAAATATAGATAAATTTCCATTTTACAATACCTTTAAGTTCAAAAAGATCTCTATAAAATCAAAAGACAGAGAAATCCCGTCAACAATTGATGGTGATTATGGTGGGAAAGATAGTAAAAATTTTAATATTGAAGTAATACCAAAGGGTATCAAACTCCGTGTCCCCCGGTAAATTAAAGTATAAAAAAGTGGGAGACCAACGAGTTAGTCTCCCACTTTATTAATTAAATTAAATTTATTCTTCAGACGTTCCCTGTTCAGTAACAAGACCGATAACTTCGATCTCAGCATCTTTAATAAGGTTCATAAGATCAACAACTTTTCCATATTCAAGATTGATATCTGCTTTCAAAAGCACCTTGCTTTCAGAATCCTGGGCATCTTCAAGAATGGCCTGGATCTTCCCAACAAGATCAGCTGCTTCTACCAGCTTATTATCAAGATAAATAGTCCCATCCCGCTTTAAAGTAACTTCTGTCATTTCACCCGGTTCGGGTTGTTCCTGATAATTCATGGTTTCAGGTAATTTAACATTCGCCCCTTTTTGAACCATAGGGGTAATCACCATGAATATTATCAATAAAACCAGTAAAATATCACACAGGGGGACTACATTTGGCTCTGATTTTGCTTTATTAGACCCTGTATCACCGCCGCCCATTTTTTCAGGCTCCTTTTCTTTTTAATTTAATAAAATGATCAATAAGTTCTGAAGAAGCGTTTGCCATCTCACCTGTAAAGATATCAACTTTGTTCAACAATGAATTGAAGAACCAAACAGCAATGATTGCAACTCCGATCCCAACTCCTGTTGAAATAAGAGCTTCGGCTATACCGGCTGCAACAGTCCCGATCCCACCTGAACCTGAAACAGACATACTCTGGAAAGAGTTGATAATACCGAAAACAGTTCCGAACAATCCAACGAAAGGAGCAGTAGATCCGATAGTTGCAAGAACGTTAAGTCCTCTTTTGAATTCATGCACACCCTTGATGGTCGCTCTCTCGATAGCTCTCTTTGCAGATTCTACCTGCTCAATATAAGAAGCTTTTGCATCTTCCTGAAACTTTAATTCATTGAGACCTGCAACAAGTACTTTTGCAAGATGACTGTTTTTAAACTTAATATCTGATGCTAATTTAATTGATTCCTCAATTTTGCCTTCCTGCCAGAGTTTTCCAATCAAACGTAAAAGAGTATTTGATTGCTTCTTGGCTTT
>CAYNUG010000019.1:0-25367 GCA_964400545.1 uncultured Clostridia bacterium
TGATATCCCAATCTCTTCACTCCTGTCAGGAGAAAGAAAGATAGATCTGACAATAGAAAATCCTCTCGTCATTATAAAAGATAGTTTTCCATCTCTAAAAAGTTCAGGGGTGAATACAAATTCAAAATTCACTGTAAACAGGATCAATCTGAAGAATGGAGAGTTCAGGTATATAAGTAAAAAACTATCTGTTACTCTTCTTGATCTCAATGTATTTTCCTATCTGAAAGGTGAAAACATATCTTTTCGGATTGTTTCACCTCATATGAAGGTTGTTTTTCCTCTCAGTAAACGGGAGGTTAAACTTGTTGGTGATCTTGAGACAGAATTTCTTAACAAGAAGAAAGTTCTCAAAATAAATAAGTTCCGATGGGGGACTAAAGATCTTGTGATAACAGGTAACGGAAATATATACAAGAAAGGAAATTTTGCACTACATATATTCCCGGTCGGTAATTTAGAACATGTGTTATATCCGATCCTGAAGAATCTCACGTTAAAAGGAGAAGTGAGGGGAAATGCGACAATTGTTAAGGATATTTCAGGAAGAGTTATCATTAATAGTAAATTCAAAGCGCCTGAGATCATTGTTAATAATGAACGATTTAATAATTTCAACGGAACGGCGAAATGGAATAATCGCTCAAGGAATATAAGAATAAATTCAACTTTATTCTCCGATGGATTTTTAAGCACTCTTAATATTGAGTCAAAAAGAAAATTTTCAAAAATAAGTATTTCTAATACCGGGACCGCAAAATTATTAAGAGTGATCAATGTCTATAATCAAGTTCCTTTGGGCGGAGTTTTAAAAGAATGTAATATTGAATTGAGCAAAAGTATTCTTACCGGTTCGGTATCTGTTGAGAAGGATGTTTATTCTATGGATGAGTTCAATGTGAAAGGAAATTTTGACATCGAATATCATTTGAAGGAAAAGTGGATCAGATTTAAAACTTCTAATGCAGATACAGAATTCGGTTCTATTAAACTTCTGAGCGGAAAGATCGATCCAAAGAAAAAAATATTGAAGATCGACATGGAAGGTACGATCAGGGAGCTTAGCGGAACAGATAAGTATCTGAAGAAGTATATAAATCTGGACCTTAAAACATGGGGTCTGGAAAAAGGGACTGGCCCTCTGCATCTAAATGTCAGGAAGCAAAGGGGAAGGACTGATATCAGGAGTTCATTAGATGTAAGGAATCTGATCTCAAACGGTGTTGTTCTTGACAGAATGACGATGGGAGTGAATGCATCCGGTAGCAGAACAAATGTAGATATAATAATAGATGACCGGTCTTTGAAAGGGAAAGCACATCTGATAAATGAACACGGACAATTGAATATAGATTTCAGGAACATCAGGGGCGAATCATCAAAGATATTTGGTATTCTGAAACAAAATGTGGATCTGAGTGGAGATATTTACGGAAATTTTAATTACCATTCTGAAAAAGGGATGGATGATCCCCTGATAACTGGAAAATATAAAGCAGGTTCTTTAAACTTTTATGATTTTATTTTTAAGAATGTTGACGGCGAGCTGGAGGTCTTGGACCATATTTTCCTCAAGAATCTGAGATTCGATTATCATAAAGGAAAAGGAAGATCAGATATACTGATCAATTATTCTAAGGATTATTTCAAGATAAAAGGGGAAATCAATTCTATCGATATAAGTGAAATCAGCGGAGGATTTTCAGGAAAAGGAAATATTGAACTTGACGGTGAAGGAACGTTTAAAAAGGATCCCCTTAAGATCAAATATAATTTTCCGAAGGTCACTTTTTATTCCAAGAGGCCTTTTTCGGTTAGTGGCGAAGGGGAGATAATGACAGATTTTTCAGAATATGTTATTTCCGCTCCTGGAATATTGAAGAACAACAATATCGAATCGCTATTCACTTTTGTTTTTGGATTTGAGAATAACAAATTCAATGGATCGTTTAATATTGATCTAAAAGATATCAATGTAATCATGCCATGGGAGAACAACAAGGGGATAGTAAATCTCAAAAGTGAGATCAGTAGTGATCAGAACAATAATATCCATTTTCAGGGAGTTGCAGATTTTAATGGCAAATATATCTCTTTTCCGGGTTTTCCTCACACTCTGGATGAATTTAAAGGGTCGCTTTTTTTCAAAGATCTTAGTTTCACTATGAGGTCATTTGCAGGAAAGATGGGCGGGGGAGATGTTACCGGAAATGGAATGTTGAAGGTTGAAAATGATGAATTGAAAGATCTGCTTGTAACGTTTAATGGAAAAAATATGCTCTTGTTCCCTATGGAAAGAGCTAATTTTAAGATGAATGCGAATTTGAATATTCAGAAGAAGAAGGAGAAGTTCATTCTTGGAGGTGCAATTAATTTTCTGTCACTTTTCTGGGAGAGAGAAATTGATGAAGGTATCTCTTTTTATGCAGGATCAGGGAATGAGAAATCCTCACAGTCAAAATTTCTGGATAATCTCGAGTTCGATATCTCTATGCGGGGAAAAAATAATATAAATGTCAGTAACTCTTTTTTTAGAGGAAAAGGCGAGGTGGATCTTCGGCTTAAGGGAAACAGGGATTTCCCTATCCTTTCCGGTTCCATAAGGAGTAGAGAGGGGGTTGTCCTTATATCAGGGAAAGAATTTGATCTTATAAAGGCCAGACTTATATTTAATAATAAGATAAAGATCAATCCTCTTATAAGACTTGAAGCTGAGACTTTCATAAAAAGTTACAGGATAAAATTTTTGATATCAGGTCTTTCGTCAGGAGCAAGACCGGAATTTATTGCATCCCCTCCTCTTCCGCAGCAGGATATTATTGCACTTATTTCTCTCGGAGAACTATTTCAAAGATCTTCCTCGACGAATATTAGTTCAGAGGTTGGTACGACAGGTCTTGTTACTACTGCATTAACTGATCAGATCCAAAAGAGGGTGAAAAAATTGTTTGGAATTGATATGTTAAAACTTGATCCCGACCCGACAAGATCTTCTCTGGAAGGAGTGTCCCGACTTACGATAGGAAAATCGATCTCCAAAGATTTCCTCATTGTATATTCTACGGATATTTCCAGGGCAACCAGAGATGTGTATTTTTTCCAATATCAGATAACCCCGACCATTTCTCTTATAGGGAAAAGGAATGAAGAGGGAAGGTTAAGCCTGGATATAAGATTCAGGAAACGGTATTGATAAATGAAACGGAAAAGAACTTTACGATCATGTGTCCTCACTGTTATTCTGTTTTCTACTCTTCTGCTTGCCTTTCAGGGAATGAATTTGTTCTCATCATCATACAGTTCCATGAAGATAAAGAATATCGAATTCAGTTTTAATGAGAGTGGAGGAATATTTGATCTTAAGAAACTTTCGCCACTCGTTACAATCAAGTCTGGTGAATATTTCAATCAGAAAAAGATAAGGAATTCCCTTCAGAATCTTTATGATGTCGGATATTTTTCTGATATAGAAGTGAAGATAGTTGTATTGCCAGGAGATTTATTGAATGTTATTTTCAGACTTAAAAGCAGGCTTATGATCAGGAAGATATCGTTTGATCATTCCGGTTTAGATTCAGGAGAACTTCTGAAGTCTATCCATTCAATTAGAAAGAATATATTTCTAGATAAAGAGAATGTTTTAAAAGCTGTTGAAGAAATAAGGCTTTTTTTGAACAATAGAGGATATTTTAGTCCTGTTATTAAACATAGGATAAAAGTTAAAGGAATGAATGCTGTGGTTTCTTTTAATATAAGAAAGGGAGAGATCACAAATCTCAACAGGATTTTTATCAAAGGGGATGATCATGGGATTTTAAAGGAAAATAATGAATTCTTGGATCCGGACAAATATATCCCCCACATTTTTTCGAAAAAGATAAAAAGAATTGAAAACAAACTTAAGGATATTGGATATTTTTTTCCTAATATTACTATAAAAAAAGTCTTCCTTAACAAGTTTAAAACAAATGTGAATATTTATCTGGAATTAAATCCCGGTTACAAATATACAATCAAGATCATTGGAATTAAGAAAAAATTTGGTTTTGTAACTGATATATGGAGAAAAAAAGTTTTTGAAAAATGGGCAGAAAGGGAAAGTAGGGCAAGAATAATAATCTATTTGAGGAACAGTGGTTTCCTTAATGCTGAAGTAACTTCCGAAATTAAAACCTTGAAGGATGAAAAGTTTATCATATTTCATGTAAAAAAAAATGAAAGATATGTACTGGGGAAAATAGATTTTAAAGGTAACAGATCGATATCTTCAAAAGTACTCCGAGATGTTATTTCTGTTGATGATCTCATATTTGACAGAATATTCCATCTCCGGATCAATTCTATAAAAGTTGATTCTGAGGTTCTTAAATGGTTCTATTATTATAAAGGCTTCCCTTTTGTGAGAATATCAACTGAACTTGAATTTAAGAAGAGATCGGTGAATCTTAAGTATCTGATTAAAGAAGGCGACAGGTACATTGTTGATTCAATATTATTCCGTGGTAATAAGCTGGTTAGATCGGACACATTAAATTCTATAATAAAAACAAGATCTTCAAGTCCGTTTGTTCAGAGAAGACTTAACGAGGATATTGAGGAAATCAGGAGTTTTTATTACAAAAAGGGATTTGATAATATTAAGATCGGCTCTGAAATAACTCCGGGGAAAGTGAAGTCAATATTAATAGATGTTAAAGAGGGTGTTTGTTTTAAATTCGGGAAACTTATAGTGATCGGAGCCACGAGAGATCAGGAAAGATTACTTGATAAATTATTTCCATTAAAGAATGGAGAATACTTCAATAGATTGAAAGTTGATAATTTCAAGAACGAAATGGATAGAAGTTCAATATTTAGTGAAATAAGGATCAAGAAGATCGTGATTGACAAAACTGTAAATATTCTTTTTACAACTGAACAGAATAAGAGTAAATATCTTGGATTTGGAATTGGATATGAAGAAAGGACTGGGATAAGATTTACATTTGAATATCAGAAAAGAAATTTCTTCAATTCCCATTCAACATTTTCTGCATTGGTTCAATTAGGTCTAAAAGAGAGAAGAGGGGAAATAAGTTATGAGACTCCGTATATATTCGGAACGAGAATAAATTCATCTTTGAAAATATGGGAAGAGAATGAACTCTACAGAAGTTACAAATTCAATAGATATGGGTTGTCAGAATCACTTGTAAAGAAGCTGACGAAGGATTCTTATGTTCTCTCATCCCTGAGCTGGTACAGGACCAAACTGATTGATCTCAATGTTTCCAGTGGAGGGATCGATCTGGTGGATGTTCCTTATGATATTACAGCTTTAAATTTTTCTTATGTAAGGGATAAAAGGGATAACCCGTTCCTCCCGCGAAAAGGGGATTTTTTCTCCACTGATATAAAGTTTGCTCTTCCGGTTCTTAAGAGTGATTTTTCTTTTATAAGATTCAGATGGGGTTACCAGAAGAATATGAGATTTTTTAAGAATGGAATTTTTTCTTTTTCTGTCAGAAACGGATTTGCAACAGATAATGTTCCTATAACCGAAAGATTTTTTGGAGGAGGTTCCACTACTTTCAGAGGTACCAGAAATGACAAACTCGGATCACTTGACAGTGATACGGGCGAACCATATGGGGGGAATTCACTTCTTTTATTCAATTTTGAAGTCACTTTCCCACTCTATATTGTTCCTTTGGAAGATCTCTATTACTCTATCTTCGCCGATTTCGGAAATATTTACAGATATGCTGATGAAATAAGTATTGGTAATCTGCAGAAGGCCATAGGTCTTGGGTTGAGGCTTAAATCTTCAATAGGAGTACTAAGTTTTGATATAGCTTATAATATAGAAAGGAGGGAGAGTGTAAGTCCGATAGCCTTGCACCTGGGAATAGGAAATGTTTTTTAAAATCATAGCTTCTTTACTTCTTTTGCTTCATCCGTCTGAGATCTTGATAGATAAAATAGCGGCAGTAGTAAATACTGATATCATTACCGTCTCAGATATAGATAAATCTCTTTTCTTTTTTTCTCCCTTTGAGAGTGGCAGGACAAATGAAGATGATCTGTATCTGAATGAATTAAATAACCTTATTAATTATAAGATCATATTTCTTGAATACCGAGATCAGTTTGTCCTTACCGAGGAAGATTTTGAAAATGTCCAGAGGTCTATAATCGAAGAGTATGGTTCTCTTGATGAGATGGGGAAAATATTGGACAAGTTCGATATGGATATGAAGGATTTCCGCTTGTTTCTTGAGGAAAAAGTTCTCTATGAAAAAGTTATAGAGGATAAATTTAAGCTTGGTGTTATTATAGATTTCTCTGAAATTGAGCAATTCTATAATAATACGTATCTTCCTTCAAGAAAAGATCTGGGGATCGAACCCAAATCTATGATCGAGATGACTCCGGTCATAGAAAGCTATCTGAGAAATAAGAAGGTCAGGAAAGAATTGTCCCAGTGGATAAATGGTATTAAATCCTCCTATTATATTAAGAATATACTTTTTAGGGAAAAGGATCGTAATGAAGATCAAACCGCAGGGAAAAAATAGTAATAATCATAGAAATGAATGTCCGTACTGCGGGTCGGACAATATTCTTCCTTATGAAGATGATTCAATTAAAAGTAGTGATCTTTCGGTTACAATGATCATAACGACTGCATTGAGCATAGTTGCACTTTATCTGGCTTTTGTTGTTACTTCCTATCTTTATTTCCCGGTTGTTGTTTTTATAGGTATAATTATTTCCACAAGGATTATTAACAAAAAAGAGAGAGGACCCGGGAAAAGAACTGATTCCGGAGGAGGAAACTATATCTGCCTCAATTGTAATAATAGTTTTTTCAAGAAATGATCACTTTAATTTAATTATAACTGGGTCTTACTGATCACTCTTCCATTCAATATAGTTACTGTTAATATGGTTTTTTTATCTTTATTTCTAATAAGTCGGGCTGTAACTTTTTCATCCTTCAATTTGTTGGATATTTTTATTCCGGCAAAAATTGTTATTCTTTTATAATCGATCCCTGATCTGCTGTTAGGGTCAGGATTAAAGAATATTTTTACAGAATTTGTCTCGGGCAAAGATTCAATGTTAGCAATCCCTTCTATATTTTTCATGTAATTGAGAGTGTTATTGAACAATTCTGATTTATTCTCATTTGAGTCATTTCCTGTTGTCAGAAAAAATAAAACTGAAAATAGAATTAGAATACCTATTGAAACAGCCCATATCATTTTATTTGATCTTTCCGGATTGATCTGACGCTTGAATTTCTTTTTTAAATTTTTCATTGTTATCAGGGTACCTCAATATTATCAAAAATTTTTGTTATGATGTTATCACTTGTCATTTCTTCAGCTTCAGCTTCGTAACTGAGAATGATCCTGTGTCTTAATACGTCTCTCCCTATAGTTTTAATATCTTCTGGAGTAACATATCCTCTTCCCCTGATAAATGCGAATGCTCTTGAAGCATCTGTCAGGTATATCGAGGCTCTCGGCGATGCACCGAATTGAATAAAATTCTTAAGGTCTTTTATTCCGCTCTCTTCCGGGAACCTTGTGGCGAAAACAATATTAAGTATATACTCTCTGATCCTGTCATCAATATAGACCATTTTATAAGCACTACCGAGTTTCTTAATATCTTCTTTTGAACCTACTTTCGAGGCAACAGGGAAATTCCCGGAACTGAATCTTTCAATTATTGTACTCTCTTCCTCTTTCTCCGGGTAGGTTATAAGCACTTTTAACAGAAATCTGTCTATCTGAGCCTCGGGCAGGGGATATGTTCCTTCCTGTTCAATGGGGTTCTGTGTTGCCATGACCATGAAAGGTTTGTCCAACTTATGTGAATTATCACCAATAGTAACCTGAAGCTCCTGCATTGATTCAAGCAGAGCACTCTGGACTTTTGCCGGAGCCCTGTTTATCTCATCCGCAAGGAGAAGATTTGTGAAAATCGGACCTTTTCTTGTAAGAAATTCGGAAGTTTTTGGATTAACGATCATGGTGCCGGTAAGATCTGCAGGGAGGAGATCGGGAGTAAACTGAATTCTTGAGAAATTCAGATCCAGCACTTCACCCAGTGTTTTAACTGCCAGTGTTTTTGCAAGTCCCGGTACTCCTTCAAGGAGCAGATGGCCGGAAGTGATCAGTGCGATCATAATTCTTTCAAGCAGAGTTTTCTGCCCTACTATGACCTTTTGCATTTCAGCCATTATTTTGGTGATGATCTCACTTTCCTTTTTTATTTTTTCATTAATGAATGTCATATCATTGTTCATATGTTCCTCCTGATCATCCCCATTTCTGTCTGTAATCCAGAGTTTTTATGTGATGTGTTTTTGCCATTTCAAAAACCCTGCTTCTTATTCTATCTCCAACCCTGTCTCTGAGAGTAGGTTGCTGACCATCAAAACTTTCATCGGGATAATTAGTGGCAAAAAGGGTGATCTTCTGTTTGTTATATCTATGATTAATCAAATAATATATATTATCTTTTACCCATTGGCTTGGTATCGAAGAACCAAACTCATCCATAATAAGAAGCTGAGTGTTTGATAATCTTTCTATCAGATCATTTATAAGGGAAAAGTCTCTGAAAGAATGAGATTCACCACTCCTCATTTCTCTTACCATATCATTCCAGTCAATGTAGTATATATCTGTTAAAGGATATTTTTTGAATATTCCTGTTGCTATTGCACACAGAAGCCTTGTCTTTCCTACTCCTGTTCCACCATGAAGGAGAAGTCCCTTCTGCAAAACAGGAAAATCATTAATAAATTTTTTAATGTCCTTAACAATTTTAATGAGATCAGTGTCTTCCTCTTCAGGATAGAAATCTGCAAGCCCGGAACCGGCAAATCTGGGAGGGATGTTTGCATTGAGGCATCTGTCTTTAAGGAGATTGATCTTTTGACACTTGCATCTTCTGAGGAACTCCCTGCCATCTTTTGTTATTTTTTCCCATCCAGAATCATTACAAATATTACACTTATATTTTGTCAATTCAGTACTCCGTATACACCCTGCTTCAGTAATTTCTTTTTCAATTTTACAAGAGCTCTGGCCTCTATTCTTCTGATACCTTCAGGGCTCATTTTCATTTCTTTTGCAATCTCCCTCAAACGCATCGGATCATTTTTTTTAAATCCGAATCTTAATTTTATCACAAGAGACTCTTTTTCCGTTAGCTCATCAATATTATCAACCACCGATTTTCGTATCGAATCATCAGTTAGTATATCAAGTGGATCTAATGCATTATTGTCCTTAATAATGGATGATAAATTCGCTGGTTGTTTTACTGATATTTGATTATCAAGGGAAATGATCTCACTGGGAATGGATAGCATTACTTTTACCTTTTTTATCGGTATATCCAGTTCTACGGAGAGTTCTTCTTCAGTCGGTTTTCTCTTCATATCTTTTGTCATCCGATAGAGGACCTTTTTAAAGTTCAGATAGTTATTATAAAAAATATCAGGAAATGATATGATGTTCTGATTTTTAGAAAGGTATCTCCTTATCTCACTTCTGACCCACCATATTGCATATGTATAGAATCTGTTCCCTCTTGATTCATCGAATCTTTTGAGAGCTTCGATCAACCCTTTGTTCCCTTCGTTGATAAGGTCAAGGAAGCTATCCTCTTTAAAATAATACTTCAGTGCTTCTTTCACAACCAGTTTCTGGTTTGCGACTATTATGGATTTGAAGGCTTCCATATCGCCGGCTTTTGCTTTTTTCACGAGGCTCTTTTCTTCATCCGGTGTGAGAATTTTTATTTTATTTATTTTCTGGAAATATGAACTTAGTGAATTCAATGGTCTGCTCTTATTCTTCCGGGTTGTTTTTAAACAAAGTGATACTGGGAGAAGATATTTTTACAAGAGAGTTTTTCTTTTGCTCGAAAATATTTTCTTTTCCAGAGAAGAATTCCTTTTTTAGTTCTTCAAGAAATTTGGAGAACTCTTCTTCCATTTTTTCCATCTTTATTTTCATGTTATATATAATATCTATCCCGGCTAAGTTTACACCCATATCACGTGACAGATTTAGAATAAACTCAAGTTTTTTAAGATCTTTTTCTGAATATAATCTTGTATTTCCTTTTGATCTGCTTGGAACTAACAATCCTTCTTTTTCATAGAGTCTGAGTGTCTGGGGATGTATGTCATATTTTGAAGAGACATAAGCTATCATATAAACTTTCTCTTTTTCTTTTACCATCCCAACTTCTCCCTGGGGTTATATGAAGATTTTGTTTCAATATTTTTTAACATCTTTCTGACTTCAATATCTTTTATAGGTGGTGAAATGATCTTGATCAATATATACAGATCCCCCTTCAGTTTTGTTTTTGGGTTAGGGATACCCCGGTTTTTTAATCTCAGTTTTTGTCCTGAATTTGTTGATGGTGGGATTTTTAATAATGTTTTACCTTCTATTGTGGGTATCTCTATCTTTGTCCCCAATGCAGCTTCAGTGAAAGTCAGGGGGAGTTCTATCTCAAGATTATATCCGTGCCTCCTGAAATATCTGTGAGGAGAAACAGATATTGTAATAATCAGATCTCCGTATTTTCCACCTGAAATTCCCGCATTTCCTTTTCCTGCTATCCTTATCTTTGAATTATTCTCAACACCTGCAGGAATCTTTACTTTAAGTTTCGAATTTTTCCCGATCCTCCCTTCACCGTTGCATTTCTTACATTTCTCTCCGGGTGTATATCCTGTTCCCCCGCAATTGCTGCACGGAGAAGCAAATCTCATAAATCCTGTTTGCCTTTCAACCTTTCCGGTTCCCGAACAGACGCTGCATTTGGATATCTTTGAGTTTTTGTCGATTCTTTTACCATTGCAGTCACTACATATCTCTTTCCTGAATATTTGAATGGGAACTTCAATCCCCTTTACTGAATCGATGAAACTTATATTCATTGAATAGTGAAGGTCTTCACCTCTTTGGGGCTTTCTGGTTCTGGATGCGGTCTTTTGGGGCCCGTTGTTGAAACTTCCGAAAATTGTCTCAAAAACATCTCCAAAGGAACTTGAACCTGTTGTGTTGAAATCAAATCCGTTAAAATCAGATCTTTTTCTATTGGAATTAAAATTCGGACCGGTGGATCCGAATGTGTCATATTGCTTTTTTTTCTTTGGATCTTTCAACACTTCATAAGCTTCTGTTATCTCTTTAAATTTCTTTTCTGCGGATTTGTCTCCCGGATTCAGATCGGGATGAAATTTACGGGCAAGTTTCCGGTATGATTTTTTAATTTCGGTAAGAGTAGCATTCCTGGATACATTAAGAACTTTGTAGTAATCACTCATACAAAAATTTTACTTTAGATATATACAAAAATCAAGATTTTTCCGGTTACTAAGTTATCTTGTTGGTTTTTAATCATATTTATAATTATCAGTTTCCTGATTAATTTTCACGATCAATTCTTGACAAATAAGAACATAATATTTATCATTTGTCTTCGGAGGGAAAATGGCGAGAAGAATTTTAGTTCCTTTGGATGGTACGGATTATTCAAAGGTGGCTACAAAGGTAGCAATTGATATGGCAAAGAAAAATGGCGGGATTGTTATAGGACTTGGAGTTGTTGATACTGAAGAGATAGATGAATCTGCTATTGGTGCTGGAATAGGCGCCAGTTATTATGCAGAACATCTGAAGAATTATAAGAAGAACAAGGCAATTGGAAAGATTAGAACATTTTTGGATGAATTTGAAGATGAATGCAAAGATGCAAAAGTAAATTATGAAAGACATTCAAAATCCGGAGACCCTGTGGAAGAGATCATTGATATGGGGAAAATTTCAGATCTTATCGTAACCGGTCTGAGAACTTTTTTTCATTTTGCAACTACTCCGAAGCCGGGTGATACATTGAAAGAACTTCTCGAATCAGGCGTTTGCCCGGTTCTTGCTGTTCCGGAGAAGCCCGTTAAGAATAATAAAAAGGTCCTTATTGCTTACGATGACACTGTCAGTTCCTCAAAAGCAATGAAAATGTTCCAACGGTTCTACAAGAGAAATCCATACGCAAAAAAGATATATGTTATCAATGTTAATGATGATCTTGATAAGGCAAATGAAACGCTCAATAAGGTTGAAAAATATTTCAAATCTCATGGTATTAAGATAGAAAAGATAAAACGTGCCGGGAAACCAGGAAAAGAGATCCTTACTATTGCCAAAGAGAAAAAAGTAAATACGATTGTTATGGGTGCATACGGTGAGGGAGGACTATCAAAAATATTTTTTGGGCATGCATCAATTGGTGTTATTGAAGACGGGTCTATTCCTATCTTTGTTTATCACTAAGTAAAGTTTTTATTCCGGAAAGAGAGATCTTTTATTATTTCGGATATCTTTGCCCCGGATTCTTTTACTTCGATCTTTTGTCCATCTTTCAGTATCAGGATTGACGTTGCATTGGTTTCTATCTTGTCTATCTGATCAGGATTAATAAGGATCTCGATATCGTTGAGTAATGTTAATTTAATCATTTTTAATAAAGAAAACCTCTGAAATACTTTTATAGTCGGCAAACTCTCCAATCTTCAGTAGTGCATCGAAGGCAGCACCCTGCTCAGACTGTCTTTTACTTTTCCCCTTTCCTTCCCCGATCTTTTTCTTCCCTGCGTATACAGCTGAAATGAACATGGTGTGAGGTGGTTTTCCTGTTTCTTCAAGTATGACATATTTTGGAAGAGATCCGCCGTCTTTCTGAACTATTTCCTGTAATTCCGATTTGTAATCATTAATCTTAATGTTCTTTTCGATATGCTGTTCCAGAAAGAATTCAAAAAATCTTATCAGTACGGTGGATGTGGTTCTGAAATTTGAATCAAGATAAACAGCACCGGCAATAGCTTCAAATAGGGAAGCTATAATCCGGACATTTTCACGGCCACCATTCTTTTCCTCTCCCTTCCCAAGGAAAATGTAGAAGTTTAGATCGATCGATCTGGCAAGATTGTATAAAAATTTACTTGAAACAAGATGCGCTTTTAGTTTTGATAATTCCCCTTCATCAAGATTTTTAAATTTTCTGAAAAGATAATTTGTTATAATCAGATTGATAACTGAATCTCCCAGGAATTCCAATCTTTCATTATCAGTGACCCTGTTTTTTCTTTTTCCTTCATTGTAAGAAGTATGGGTCAGTGCTTCGGTAAGGAGTTGTTTGTTACGGAAGGAATATTCGAGTTTCTTTTCCAGTTCTTCATACATTATTTTACCTTTAAAATTATGAATGTCATATCGTCCTTGTTGTTCTTCCCCTGAGCAAAATCGATACTCAATTCAAGCAGTTTCTGTCTGATCTCGCCAGGAGATGAATCTGAATTCTCCGTTATTATTCTTTTTACAGGTTCAAGTCCGAGCATTTCACCCTCACTGTTCATTATCTCGGACAGACCATCGGAGAATAGGAAAAGAATATCCCCACTTCTATACTTGTGTTCAATTTCTTCGATCTTATCTTTAGAGAAATTTATAAGTCCCAAGGCCATACCTTCAGGATACAACTCAATACATTTCCCGGTACTTTTGTTGAAAAATACAGCCTGGGTATGTCCCGCTCTTGATAAAATAAATTTCTTGTCGCTTATAAGAAACTTGGCAATACTCATTGTAATAAAAGTTACTTTATCAAATGATTCATTGAGAGTTGAATGGCATTCTGCAAGAAGAGATGCCGGGGACATGTTCATTTTTTGAAGATAATTAACGAGTCCTTTTAATTCGGCCATATAAAAGGCAGCACTCGTTCCTTTTCCGGAAACATCTGCAACCAGTATTGAGAGTGATTTGCCTTCCTCGTAGAAATAATCAAAATAATCTCCTGCAATTTCGGTGGCTGGAATATTTGTAGCCGCTATCTCGAACTCCTCTGTTATCAGAGAATCCTTAGGGAGAAGCTTTAACTGGATCGATCTTGCAATGTTCAATTCTTCTTCAAGTCTCTGTTTCTTCTTCTCCTCAACAAGAAGTCTGCTTATTCCAGAGGCCATCTCATTGAAGGAATCTGCAAGATATTGAAGCTGATCCCCGGAGTTTGTCTTTATTTTTACGTTAAAATCTCCTTTTCTAACCCTCTGAATACCTTTTGTGATCTGGTTTATTGATTTTGTTACGACTCTTATCATCCTGAAACCTATTATGAATGATATTATGATAAATGTACCGAAAAGGAAGATCAGAAAATAGATCAGTTTTCTGACAAATGTCTGAGAAGTGGCTGAATTAACTATTTCTATCCTGTTGAAAGTTTTTTCATAATCTATCAGGAGAAGAAAGAACTTCTTTTTTTGTTCGGGTTTGGATCTTACGATATTATCAAAATCAAGATATTCGAATTCAAGCATATGCGGAAGAAAGAATGTTTCCGATTCATTAGTATCGTCAGGATAAACTTTCGGGAAATCAAATACAGCTTTTTCTTCAATATCCTGATATTTTATCTTAAAATCACTTATTGTTGAGAATTCATCAAGGAACTTTTGGTTTATTGTGGTAGCAAAGAGTATGGCAAATTTCCCTCTCTTTACAAATATACCGTGATACAATTTTTTGTCGACGACAAAATACCCCCTGATATTATTTTGCAGAATTTTTTTATCGTTAAAACTTTCCGGGTATTTGAAAAAAGATTTGTAATTGTTTCCAGATTTTTCAAAAAAAACAACATTCAGAAAATTGAAACCTTTATCAAGAATAATGGCCCTGTCGATCAAATTGATCATTCCTTCTCTTGAATCTGTATCGAAATAATTTTGGGAAACTATCTCCAGTTGCTTTAACCTGTCATCCATTATGTTATCAACAATGGTTATTCCGTATTGAGCTATGACCATATTCAGGAAAATGAAGAAAAATATTACTAAAAAAAGTATTGGTGTGATTATCAAAAAAAGGCTTGAGATGATAAGACGGTTACGTACATGCCAGAAAAGTTTCTTTTTAACGATAACAAGTAGTCTGAAGAATGCGAGAAGGATCATTGTCCACAAAAAGATCTTGAAGATTTCTCCGGAACAGAATAAATAGCATAAGTTTGTGATAATGAACAAGATAGCTAAAACTATGTCGATCTTCTTCCAGTTTCGAAACATCTGTGAATTATATTATTAATAAGAGGAAAAGACAATAAACGGATATTTAAGGTGATATGAAGTTTTTAGGATCTTTAAGGATTTTTTGCAATTGCCCAAAAGAAAAACATGAAGTATAATTGCATCTTTCAGGAGGGAACGTGGCAGAATTAAATAAGTCGATATTCAGAGAATACGATATAAGAGGTATAGTTGAAACTGATCTTACAGAAGATGCTGTAAGGAAAATTGCATCTGCATTTGCAACTATTTATGTTCGTGAGGGGAAGAAAAAAATATCTATTGGTATGGACGGCAGACCCAGTTCATCCAGTATAAAAAAGATCTTTATTGATACTATCTGCAGTTATGGGATAGATGTGATCGATATAGGGCTTGTTCCTACGCCTGTACTGTATTATTCGGTCTTTAAACTCGAATTGGGAGGGGGGGTCATTATAACTGCATCTCATAATCCTTCTGAGTACAACGGATTCAAAGCATTGTTAGGAAAAAATGCACTTTCCGGTGATGAGATCAGGGAGATATACGAAATAGCCAGGGATCAAAGATTCCCGGAAGTTAAGGATAGTGGCAAAGTAGAAACATTGGATATGGTTTCTGATTATATCGAATATGTTGCCAAAAATATATCGCTTGATAAGAAAATAAAAGTGGTGATCGACAGCGGAAATGGAACTGGTGGAATAACCGGACTTCCACTATTTAAAAAACTGGGAGCCGATGTAATTGATATCTTTACCGAAGTTGACGGTTCTTTCCCTAATCATCATCCTGATCCGACCAAAATAGAAAATTTGCAGGATCTTATTGCAAAAGTAAAAGAAACAAAAGCTGATCTGGGGATTGGGTTTGATGGTGATGCAGACAGAATAGGTGTGGTTGACAGCAAAGGAAATATTTTATGGGGGGATATGCTGATGGTCATTTTTTCCCGGGACATTCTGAAAAATAATAAAGGAAGAAAGATCATATCAGAAGTAAAAGCTTCTGAAGTTCTTTATGATGAGATTGAAAAGAATGGCGGTATCCCGATCATGTGGAAGGCTGGACATTCATTGATAAAGAAAAAAATATTTGAGGAAAATGCAATACTTGCCGGAGAAGTTAGCGGACATATATTCTTTAATGACAAGTGGTTCGGATTTGATGATGCGGTTTATTCCGGTGCGAGACTCCTTGAACTTCTTTCCCGCACTTCACAAACACTTGATGAGATAGTAAGAACTATTCCGCAGAAGGTTAATACTCCCGAGATAAGAGTAGAAACAACGGAAGCGGCAAAGTTTAAGATCGTAGAAAAAATAGTGTCTGAATTTAAAGGTGATTATGATGTTATTGATATTGATGGAGCACGAATAAAATTTCCCAAGGGATGGGCGTTGGTCAGAGCATCAAATACCCAGCCTTCTCTTGTACTCCGTTTCGAATCTGATACCGAAGAAAATCTTCAGAATATCAGGGATATTGTTGAGCCGATACTTGCAAAGATAGTGAAAGAGGTTGAAAACAAGTCTTAAGCTCCTTTAAATGCAGGACTCAGTTCCTGATCCTGAAAAAAGGATATTTTTTTCAATTTTTTTTCAAAAAATATAAGAATTAAGAGTGTATCTATTGTTGTGAAAAATTATTGGTCATATTTTCGTGTTGAACAGATCACCCCTAATATAATAAATAATTCGAGAATTTCGCAAAAGTCTTGATTTTTCAAATTTTTCAATATATTATTTTTATAGTTTTAAAATTCTTAGAATATTAGAGGTGTGCAAATGATGTCAAAAAGTATTAAACAGACTCTTTCATTAAGGATACCGGATAAGTTCATGTTTCTTATAATTTTTATTGGCATTATCATTTTATTTGCCCCAATTGAATTGAATTCAGATATACCGAATGAAGATTGTTTGATATGTCACGGGGATAAGGATATTGAAGCGGAAACGGAGAGGGGCAAATCATTAAAACTATTTGTTCCGGAAAATTCATTGATCGGGAGTGTCCATGAAGATCTCTCCTGTGTAGATTGCCATATTGGAGCTGACTCGTTTGAAGATATTCCTCATTCATCAAAGCCGATGGTAAAAGCATGTGAGAATTGTCATGAAGAAGAAGCGGAAGAAACTGCAAAAGATGTTCATGGTAAGGGTCATGCGAGCGGTGATGAAATGGCGCCTTCATGCTATGACTGTCATGGCGGACACGATATAAAACCGATAAGTTCACCCAAATTCAGGTTTGCTCCGAAGAATCAACCGGAAACATGCGGGAAATGTCATGGTGGTGATGAGATCAATTTAAAAGCACATGGTATTTATAAAAGAAATATTGTAACTAAATATAAATCGAGTGTTCATTGGCAGGCATTAAATGAGGGTAAGAGAGCAGCGACCTGTACAGATTGTCATGGGTCTCATACCATTCTTTCTTCGGGATATAAGAATTCCGGTGTCTCAAGAGCCAATGAAGCTAATTCATGTATGAAATGTCACAGGTCGGAAGGAATTGCTTTCTGGGATGGTCCTCATGGTGATGCCTTGGCACACGGTAATAATGATGTGCCGACGTGTTCAACATGCCATGGAGATCACGATATGGCATCTTTGAAAGTAAGAAGTGGTGTCGCAAAACAATGGGCTGCAACACAAGTTTGTATCTGGTGCCACGGAAATGGACGTATGATGGCAAGATACGGTCTGGATACGACTCCGGTTGACAGTTATATGCAGGATTTTCACGGATTGACACAAAGGGGTACATTAGGAGAAAGTGCGACATGTGCAGACTGCCACGATCCTCACCATTCATTACCTTCAAATCATCCGAATTCGAGGATGCATATATCTAACAGAGGGCCTACCTGCGGGAAGTGTCATGGTAAGGTCACGGATAATTTTGCAAAAAGTTTTACTCATAAAGGTTCAATTAAAACAGAAGGTTCCCGATTGGAGCACATAATAAAGATCATTTATATATATCTGATCATTTTTACGATAGGAGCGATGCTTTTTTATGTGACGATGGTATGGTTTAAAGCAGTTCGGGAAAAGATAAAAAAACAGAGGAAAGATCCATATATTCAGAGGATGACAGGATTCGGGAGATGGGTTCATAAAACCTTACTGGTTAGTTTTATAGTTCTTGTTATAACCGGATTTGCTTTGAAATTCCCTGATTCTTTCTGGGTAAAGTTTTTGTTCTCTATGGGAATGACAGAGAGTGTCAGAGCTTTTATTCACAGAGCTGCAGCATTAATTATGACCATTGATTCGATAATTTTCACTCTGTTCCTGATATTTGCAAAGAGGGGAAAAAGATTATTCAGAGATTTTCTCCCCGGGAAGAGAGATCTGACAGATATTTTCAGATCTATCAAATACAATCTTGGAATGGGGTCTGAAAAAGATCCTCCCAAATCGGATGTTTTTAATTTCGGAGAAAAGGTAGAGTTCTGGGCTATGGTCTGGGGTACAGTGGTAATGACTGCAACAGGAATAATCCTATGGTTTCCCAAACTGATTCCTGCCTTATGGTGTGCGTGTATAATTCCGATAGCAAGAGTAATACATTATTACGAAGCTATCCTCGCAGCTTTAGCAATTCTGGTGTGGCACGGGTTCCATGTGATATTTCATCCGGATGAATATCCTATGAACACTTCCTGGTGGACGGGTCATCTGACAAAAGAAGAAACGAAACACAGATTCGAGGAAGAGGCTCAAAAAAAACAGCAAATTAAAGATTAATTATAAATGAAAGGGAATGGTGATAATCCCGCTTATTGACATCCGGTACTATTTTAAATACCATATTTTTTGTAAGGAGAAATGTGGATCTTGTATTGTTGCTGAAAATTTTTTTATTATCATTTGTTCAGGGTGTAAGTGAGTTCTTCCCAATATCTTCTTCCGGTCATCTCGTTATTTTTCAGGAGTTGATCGGATTCCGTTCCATCCCGCTTGTGTATGATATTTTCTTCCATATAGGAACTCTTTTTTCTGTATTGATATATTTTTCCACTGATATATTCTCATTGATAAAAGGGTTTAGAAAAAAAGAGAATTCACGGTTCATATTCCTAATAATAGTTGCAAGTATACCGACAGCGATACTGGGATTGTTTTTTAAAGATACTTTGGAGGGGATGTTTACAAAACCTGAGAATATCGGTTATTTTCTTCTTATAACTGCATTCGTAATCATTCTTTCGAAAATTGTAAGGATAAAAAAACCAAATGAATACGTTGTTGCATTTATCATAGGATTTTTTCAGGGAGTGGCGATCATACCGGGGTTGTCAAGATCAGGTTTGACAATTTCTGTGGGTTTGATCCTCTCCATGGGATTTATGTTTTCTTTTAGATTTTCGTTCCTCTTGTCTATTCCGGCGATCCTGGGAGCATTGATACTCGAGATGGAAAAGATCCCTTTTACAGGTGACGAGAAGTATTATCTTTTTGCAGGTGCACTCTTTTCTGCGTTTTTCGGATTTATAGCATTGTCTCTTCTAAAAAGAATAATTCTCCGTGAAAAATTTTATCTCTTTGCCTATTATTGCATTATTGCAGGATTCACAGCTATTATTTTTATATAGTAAACATAAGTTTTCAGAAATAAATAGAGATTCTTGAAAAAAACTATTGAATAGTCTGAAAATTAAAATACAAATGAGATTTTTTATAAAAATTTTAAACATTCTTTTTAAAAAGCAAAAAATTCTTGAATTTTGCGTAATTTTTTTGATATCTCTTTCTATAGGTTTTAGTTTTGGTGATAAATCTGTTAAATGGTTTTGGAATGATTATCCTTTTATTCCAATGATTCTTGTAATAACCGGTCTTTTGCTTTCTTTACTTTGGATCAGAATAGAAAAACATAAAACTCAGATAATCATAAATGAAATTAAGAATTCCAGTAAAGATGATTCCAGTGAGATCAGCAAAAAGATCGATCTATTAACCAATAGACAAAGAGAGGTATTTGAATTAATTCTAAAAGGAAAATCAAACAAGGAAATTATGAGTGAACTTTATATAGAGCTTAGCACACTAAAAACGCATATTAATCATATTTATAAAACATTGGAGATCATCAACAGAAAAGAGGCCCGGGCAATTGGGAAATTATATAGCAGAGACCAAACTTAATAGATATTATGCAAAATCAACCTTTTTTCAACCTTTTTTTTTAAAAATTGTCCAATATAATTGAGACAAATGATTTATAAAAGAAAAGGAGAAAAAAATGAAAAACAGAAGAAAAAATTTATGGATGAGTGCAACTCTTATGTGTGGTTTTCTTAGTATTTTTTTTCAGTTTGATAAAAACAGTATCAAATGGGTTTGGACAGGGCAAGAAATTGTTCCGGTGATCTTAGGGATAGCAACACTGATATTCGGAGTGTTATGGTTCCTGGAAAATAAAAAAAATTAAAGGATAGTTGTAGAGGGACCAAATCTTCTGTTAAAGTATTAAAAATTTCTCAATTTAGTAATCACAATCGGGACTTTTCTTTGAAGGATCCTTTGGAGTTATTCACTCGAGGGTTATTACTTTCATAAAAAAATTATTTTATTAACAGAAAAACTTGACATATTGGAAAATATATATATAAATGAAAGTATGAACTTTCAAAACTTCGAAACTTATGAGGTACATGCTGAGTTTTGCAGAGCTATTGCAAATCCAAAAAGACTGATGATCATCAATATTATCGGTAACAGGAAAATAACAGTAGGAGATATAGCCAAATCTCTGGATCTCACTGTATCAAATATAAGTCAGCATTTAAAAATACTAAAGAATTATGAAGTCGTTAAGGCGGAAAAAAAAGGTCATCAGGTTTACTATTCACTTACTGATTTGAGACTTGTTAAAACTTGCGAAAAGATCAGGGAGATTATTTCTGATCTTTATCAGAAGAGAAAGGATATTTTTAATCCCGATTCGGTTTAATGCGGAAATTATCTTTTTAATAGACGAGGTTAATAAATGAGAGCTCTTTTAAAACTTTTATTCGGAGTAAGAAAGAAATATGTTCTTGCACTGATAATAACAATTCTGATAGTTTTTTCCTTGGTGGGATATTTATTTGAGGGGCATCATATACCTATCCGGGTTGCGTTTAATACAAGTGGCGGAGATATAATCTTTGATCACAAGCTCCATACTGATATTGAAAAGTTGAAATGCACGAAATGTCATCACAACTATGAAGAGAGAAAAATGAACCTTTCTTCAGGGTCTTTAAATTGCAGGTCCTGTCACTATTCATCAGAATATGCTGAGATATGTGAAGATGAATCAATTCACAAACACTGTATCGGGAATAATTGTATTGAATGCCATACTAAAGAATCTGTGAATTGTGATTTTTGTCACAATGCAAAAAAATTCAAAGGAGCAAAAGAACCTGAGATTGTAATTTTTGAAACTGAGAATGGGAAGGTGGTTTTCAACCATAAAGATCATGCTTCTGAAGAAAATTATGATCTTGGATGTGAAACATGTCATCACAATTATCTTCCTGAAAATGTAAGCATTTATTCTATGAATTGCAGGCAATGCCATTATAATTCCTCCTACTCTTCCGTTTGTAAAAATGCTGAAGTCCATACAAGATGTATAGGAAAAAAGTGTACAGAATGCCACACGGAAGGTGAGGAAAATTGTGAGATTTGTCATAAGGATGAGTGAGAAAATGATGAAACGGGATGTACTCAGTCAAGAATATGATTACCTTGGAATTACTGATTTTCCATCACCTGATTATTTAATACTTCCGATTGGGAAGTATGTCGGAAATAAAAAGCTTGTTGTGGGGAAAAAGTTGAGAAAATATGAAGAGATAATTCCAGGATTGATCTCACCTGTGACCGGAGAAATCGTTGAAATTGCAAAGATCCCCGTAAATGGAATTGAATCAGATGTGATACGGATAAGATCAGAAGAAGAAGGGTCAGAAGAAGATCATATTGATGTGGATCCTGAATCAGAAGAAACTATTGAATACTTACATCAAAAGTTGAAAGGGTCAGGATTTTTTTTTAAGGATGAGATAGGTTCAAAAAAAGATTTGATCATTAGTGCAGTGGATTCCGATCCTTTATGTTCAGTTTCTCAGCAATTATTAAGAGAGAATAAAAAATTTCTTAAGGAAGATTTCGAAAAGTTTAAAAAGATCTTTAATAAAAGAAATATTTATTTTGTTGTTCCCGAACATCTATTTGATTTGGTATGGGAACTCCAAACATATGGAATAAATGTGTGTAGAATCTCTGCTCGTTACCCTAATGGTATACCGGAGATCCTTGTCAATTCTATTGCCGATAATAACGTTCTCGATTCTCCGGTATTTTTAAAGTTCGAAGAATTTCTTAATATATGCAGGGCAGCTGAAACTGGAATCCCGAATTTTAAAAAAGTTGTTACTGTAACCGACAAAAATGGCATTAGAAATATTCTGGTTATAAAAGGAACTCCTTTAAAATTTATTCTGAAAGATTCCGAATTACAAGCAGCAGGTAAAGTTATTACCGGGGGACCATTCAGGGGATATGCAAACTATGACCTGAACTCTCCGGTTACAGATGAAACTGAATCTATCTATGTTCAATATGAAAAGGATATCGTCAGATCTGTAAATGATCAGTGTCTGAATTGTGGAAGGTGTAATAATTCTTGTCCTGTTAATCTAAGTGTAAATATGATCACAAGATATTCGGAGTTTTCCATATTTGAAAAATGCAGGGACCTGGGTGTTGAAAACTGTATCGAATGCGGACTCTGCTCATTCAATTGTCCCTCCGGCAGATCATTGGTTCAGTTAATAAAACTGGCAAAAAGTGAGATAAGAGGAATGGAAGGAGAAACAACGTTATGAAACTGATAGTATCAACCCCACCGCACTTGCATTCCGGTTCATCAGAACAAAGAATTAATTTGGATTTTATTATAGGTTTAATACCTGCTGTGATTCATTCTATATATTTTTTCGGAATGCATGCGGCAAGGATCATATCTTTAAGTATTGCGATTGCCATTATTAGTGAAATTTCATTAAAGAAAGTATTTAAAAAGAAAATTGATCCTTTTAATGGAAGTGCAGTTTATCTCGGGATTCTTTTTTCCTTGATGCTTCCTCCTACATCTCCATACTGGCTGGTTATTTTCGGGGTTTTCTTTTCTGTTTTTATCGGGAAGGAATTATTCGGTGGTTCAGGAAGTAACCCGTTCAGCCCTGTTCTTGTGGGAATTGCGATCCTTGAATTGTCATGGCCTTCACATCTAAATGTTAATCTAAGTTCAGTTAATTATAATCTGGGCTTTGACTGCCATTCGCCGTTAACAGCTTTAAAATCAGCCGGAGCAGACTATACATCGAAATTCTCTCTTTTTGAGCTCGGTCTGGGTAATCAGGTAGGAGGGATCGGTTCTGTAGCAATTATATTTTTGATCATGGGGGGAATCTATCTTCTGTTAAGGAAAGTGATCAGATGGGAGATCCCCGTGTTCTTTGCTTTGGGAGTTATCGGAATGTCCACTGTCTTTAGAGTGATAGATCCACATATGTTTGCCTGCCCGTGGTTTCATCTTTTAACAGGTAATGTGATCATAGGAATGTTTTTTTTGTCCACAGACTACGCAAGTTCTCCTTTCAGTAATCCGGGAAAGATCATATTCGGCCTGGGTTGCGGAATACTGACCATTATTTTCAGGGCCATGAGTGTACATGAGGACGGGGTTGTTTATGCGATCCTAATAATGAATCTGTTCACTCCGATTCTGGATAAACTTAAAGGAAATCCGAAGAGTTTAAAAGTTGTTCACTTTGGGAGAGGGATGAAATGAAAAGAGAATATCTGAAGATGATAATGGTCCTGACATCAATAGCAATGGTTTGCGGATTTCTTCTTTCTGCTGTTAAAACCTTTACTTATGAGAAAATCCAAGAACAGATCCTAGTTAATGTTAAAGGCCCTGCACTTAAAAATGTACTAAGCAAGTCTACTAATGATCCTATCGAAGACAGGATGACAATAAATATAGATGGAATTGAATATGTAGTGTTTATAGGTAAAAAAGGGGAAAAGATCTCAGCGGTAGCATATGAATCTGAAGGGGCGGGATTTGGTGGAAAGATTGTAATTATGGTCGGAATAAACTTTGAAATATCAACAATTTCCGGAATTGGTATCCTTACACATCAGGAAACTCCGGGATTAGGATCTAGGATTCGTGAAACAAGTTTTACTGACAGGTTTAAAGGAAGATCGACAAATGATACTTTCAGAGTAAAAAAGGATAAAGGGGTAATTGATGCGATCTCCGGTGCAACAAATTCCTCAAGGGGTGTCTGCTCTGCTGTTGAAAAAGGGGCTGCACTTTTTACAAAAATTAAAGAAGAGATCTTGAAAAGATCAGATAAAAAGGTCAGATAAAAATGAAAAAGTCATTAGCACACGAATTTTTTAAAGGCTTCTGGGAGATACTTCCTCCTTTCAGGCTTGTATTGGGGTTGTGTCCTACATTGGCTGTAACAACTTATGCAGAAAATGGTCTTGGTATGGGAATAGCGACGACATTTGTGCTGTTTTTTTCAAATATTATTATTGCATCTTTAAAGAGTGTTATTCCGAAAAAAGTTAGAATTGCATCATTTATAGTCGTTATTGCAACTTTTGTGGTTATTGTCGAACTTGTGATGAAAGCATATTTTTTTCAGATCTCGCAGAAATTGGGTCTGTTCATTCCGCTTATTGTCGTAAACTGTATTATTCTCGGCAGGGCCGAGGCCTTTGCATCAAAGAACAGTGTTATAAGATCGGCTGCGGACGGGCTCGGAGTAGGTTTGGGATACACAATGTCCCTTGTTTTAATTTCTTCTATTAGAGAAATGCTGGGAAAAGGGACAGTTTTTGGTGTTAGTGTTATGTGGGGGAGTTTTGAACCGTTTGGATTCATGGCAATGGCTCCCGGAGCATTTGTTTGTCTGGGAATGATCCTTGCTGTTATAAATCTTGTACCGAAAAAACAATAATGGAGAAACATTTATGGAATATATAGTTCTTGCAGTAAATGCAATTCTTGTGAAGAACATTCTGCTGGCACAATATCTCGGTAACTGCCCTTTTATGGGAGTTTTAAAGAAAACTGATACTGCCGCAGGTATGTGAATGGAGGTTATATTTGTAATGACACTTGCGACATTTATAACCTG
>CAYNUG010000020.1:0-12285 GCA_964400545.1 uncultured Clostridia bacterium
AACTTGTCCTGACAATCGGCTGGGCAGCAAGATGAAAAACAAATTCAGGTTTGTACTCTTTAAAAACTTTTAATAAATAATCAAAATCTCTTACATCACCTCTGATGTCGATCATTTGTTCTGACAACCCGCTTCTGACGAAATTATCATTTTTTGTATATGGATCAAGAGCGTAACCGATCACTTCGGCACCCAGTTCAAGCAACCAGATAGAGAGCCATGACCCTTTAAAGCCGGTATGACCTGTTATTAAAACTTTTTTCTCTTTAAATGCTTTTTCCAAAATATTTTTCATTTCAATATAATCTGTTAATTTACCAAACCTTCCAGAAGGCTTTGTCTTCTTTCCAGAGTTTGTTCAGATAGTTAACATCTCTGACCGTATCGGCACATTGCCATGACCCTTCATGTTTATAGGTCATCACTTCACCTTCAGCCGTCATTTTTTCCAGAGGTCCGAATTCAAAATCACTATCTTCATCGGATGTTAAATATTCCATCATCTTTTTATTAAAGACCATAAAACCGCCCGAGATCAATCCTTTGCTTGTTTGAGCTTTCTCTTCAAAAGAGATCACTTTGCTATTTTCTTCAATAATTTCACCAAAAAGCGAAGGAGGTCTTACTCCGGAAACGGTAACGATCTTTCCGTGGCTCTTATGAAAATCGACCAATTTTTTTATATCAATATTTGCGACTCCATCTCCATATGTAAGCATATTCACATCATCATCCAGATATTTCTCTATTCTTTTAATTCTTCCACCTTTTAAAGTATTCAATCCGGTATCAACCAGTGTAACTTCCCAATTCTCCTTATGCCCGTTATGATATTTGATATCACCGGAATCAAGGTTAATTGTAAAATTGTTGGAATAATTATTATAGTTAAAAAAATAGTCCTTAATAATATTCCCTTTGTAACCCAGACATATTATAAATTCATTAAATCCATAGGATGAATAGATCTTCATAACATGCCACAGGATCGGTTTTCCTCCTATCTCCACCATCGGTTTAGGGATAATGTCGCTAACCGATCCTAATCTAGAACCAAACCCACCTGCAAGAATAATTATTTTCATTTTAACCTCATAACTTAACTAAAATCTACAATTATTTTGATTTGTTAAAAATTTGCAATTCTTTTTCTTCATTTATTACCAACCTTATAAAAAAATGAAAAAATAAGAAAAATAACGTTATAATAAAATTTGTACGTTGCTTTGCAATCAAACCGAACATCTGAGCAGAAGAAGAATGGATTATAAATAGACCAAATAAGGCAATGGAAAAAATGTGTAATGAATTTTTATACTTATTAACTTTGGAAATTTTCTTTTCAATTTGGAATGAAATTCTTACAAGTGAAAATAAATAATAAAAAAACAGAATAAAGCCAACTATACCTGCTTGCATTAATAAAGATTGGTTCCCAACATGACCATCCCAGTTTCTGTAGGATTCAAAGGAAACTCCCCATCCAAAAACAGGATGCTCCCAATACTTTCTCATAACTTTGGGACCTCGAATGTTCAATCTACTTAAAGTATTTTGGGCAGTAATATCACCTTGAATAAGAGCCTTCATGGTCATTAATCGATCAGCTACATTTTTAGTTTGCTTTTTCAATGTAGGGGAGAATTGTAATAAAATAAATATCAATATTGTTATTAAAGCAATCTTTCCAAAAGTGGAAAAAATATTATTCTCAACTCTTAAAAAGTATAAAAATAGTATAATTATAAATGCAATTATCCACCCGCGAGTTGCTGATAAATATATAGAAAATATTGATGCTGATAAAATAACATAGATATAAAACTTATTATTTATTCTGCTTTTCAAATTAAGTAAAAATAACGAAAAAAGAAAGCAAAAAAAACTCAGATAACTTGCATTAATAACCCTTAACAATCCTGTGTATTCAGGAATATCATTCAAACTAGCTATCAAATTGATATCTCCAAGAAGTAAACTGGCCAGTTTTATACCAAAAACTATCTCGAATATTTGTCCTGTTAATACAAATAGTATCATTGGAAATAGTAAATACATAAACTTCAAGTAATCTTTTTCACTATCTACCAGACTCGGGAAACTGAAAAACAGAAGGAAAGGCAACCAATTCCTTATTGTAAAAAAATGGATTGATAGTGTCATGCCAAGAACAATTGAGTATAAGTATGAGAATATCATAAATCCTAAAAGAATGCGCAAAGGATTTGATAAAATCAATTTCATTCTTTTTTTGTGAAGTAAAAATTTGAAATATACTGCAATAAAAAAGAAATCAAAAAAATTTATTATAAGTTTTTCTCCAAAATTATAAATTGGTATTTTTTGAAATTCAGAAAATAATTGACCAGAAAAAAGTCCATTGGGTTCAACATATAAAACAAAAATAAATGCAAACCAAAAATAATTTTTTTTAGATTTTAAAAACAATATTATAAAGAACAGAAAAACCAATTGGCTAAAAATATCAGGAGTATAATAAACGACAAATACAGTTATTATAAAAAGACTATAAAACTTAAATATTTCTTTTTTTTCTATAATGGATGTCATTAAGTTTGAATTTTTATGATAAGTTTTCTTAAGCATCTATTTTGTATTTTAAAAATTTAATTTCATTAACCTGAAGTTTGGAGTGTAAATTAACAAATTTTATTTTAATTGTGAACTTTGGTTACGGATTTAGAATTACTGCAATCTCCTTCTATCTTCTGACTTCTTACTTCTGTCTTCTGAATGCTGTGAGCTGATTGCTCCTACGCTTTGAACACCTTTCCTTTGCTTAATCCTTTTATCTTCATCGCATTCCTTGTATCCACCACTATCTTTGCTTTCTCTGCTATCATTTTGTAATCGATATCGGAATGTTTGGTCAGGATCAGAGCTGCATCGTAATGTTCTTTTTTTATTTTTTCTATGTTTACCGATCTGAGGTTGAAATCATATTTCCTCGTTTTAGGGAGTTCCGGGACGAACGGATCGTAATAATCCTGTCTGCACCCCTCTTTTGCAAGGAGTTCCATAACTTTCAATGCCGGACTCTCCCTCATGTCATCAACATCAGCTTTATAGGCTACCCCCACTATAAGTATTTTTGCATTCTTCAGAGGTATTCCTTTTGAGCTCATTACACGGAGCAGTTTATCGATAACATAATAAGGCATTCTGTTGTTTATCTCACCTGCCAGTTCTATAAAGTGGGTATTAATATCGTACTCTTTTGCTTTCCAGCTCAAATAGAAAGGATCTATCGGGATGCAGTGGCCTCCCAGTCCGGGGCCGGGATAGAATGGTTTGAACCCGAATGGCTTTGTCGATGCAGCCTCTATCACTTCCCAGACATCTATTCCCATCCTGTCGAACACTACCTTTAGTTCATTCACCATGGCAATGTTAACAGCACGGAACGTGTTCTCAAGAATCTTCGATGCTTCGGCAATTTTCGGACTCGATACCGGGACAGTCTCAACTATCTGCCCGTAGAGTGTTTTCACTATTTCCAGTCCGTCCTTTGTCACTGCACTCATCACCTTCGGGATATCCCCTGTCTCGAATTCAGGATTCCCCGGGTCTTCCCTTTCCGGTGAATAACCGAGGTAAAAATCTTTCCCGACCTTTTTCCCTTTTCTTTCCAGGATGGGGAGCATAACTTCTTCCGTGGTCCCCGGATATGTTGTACTTTCGACAATTATCACGTGCCCTTTCTTCATGTTCTTCGCAACGATCTCTGTGCTATCGGTCACGTAAGAAAGATCAGGATTGAAATGGTCATCGAGCGGAGTGGGAACACAGATAAGGATGTGATCAGCTTCTTTTAATCTGGCAAAATCGGTAGTAGCGCTGAACAATTTTTTCTTTATTACGAACTCTTTTAAGAAATCGTCTTTAATGTGCTTGATATAACTTTTTCCTTTATTCAGCATTTTAACTTTCTTCTCATCAACATCGAACCCGAGAACGGTAAACCCTTTCTTCAGGAATTCCCTTGCGAGAGGAAGACCGACGTAACCCAGACCGATTATTCCAAGTTTTGCATCCTTTGATTTGATTTTTTCAATAATTGTGCGTTTCATTTATACTCCGGGTAATGGATGGTAGATATGGGATATGGGGGATGGATTTAGAAGTCAGAAGACAGAAGTCAGAAGTCAGAATGGACTTTCGGTATTTTTCCCAATTACTTATCATTATCCTCTTTTATTTTTTTTATATATGCAGATAACATTTTACTGACATCAGTCAATTGTTCTGATAAATTTGAATTTTCTCCGTATCCGAGATCTTTGGATAGAATTAAATAATATTTACATTCTTCTATTGATCCTTGAGATATATTCATGAACCTGGCTTTGTCAGCTTTTCCTCTTTTAATAAAACCCTCAGCGATATTTGCAGGAATAGAGACAGCTGCTCTCCTAAATTGAGATGTAAGTCCATACATTTCACTTTTCGGGAACTTACTTGTATATTCATAAACCGCCAATACACATTCATGTGCATTTCGCCATACTTTGAGGTCTTTAAACGTTTTTGCTTTTTTTATCTCCATCATTATCTTTTCTTCTTACTTCTTACTTCTTACTTCTTACTTCTGACTTCTGTCTTCTGAGGGCTGAATGCTGATTGCTATTTTGTTCATTTGAATTTTTGTAAATGATTGATTATCTTTGCTTGTTCACTTTTTGTGAAATCATTAGAATAAAATCTTAGAAAAAGTTTTATCTTTTTGTTTATATCATTCTCTTCTTTAGCCATTGATGACAAAGCGATGATCTTTGCGGATTCCGCCATATTTGCTCCCATTAAAAGTCTTTCCTGCCCTGGCTTTTCGAGAAGCATCTTTCGAAATCTTTTTTTTATCTTTGCAGGTGTGTCATCCATCAATAAATTCCTTAAAAAATTTATCTATCCCTAATTTTTTCAGCCATTTTTCCAGATAATCTTTATCATAACCTGATTGAACAAGATTTTTTATATCATTTTTCTGCAGATCTGAGTTTGAATCTTTCGCCCAGAATACCTTTGAAATCATCAAATCCTCTTTTGAAACTATATATATTGATCTATTATTAACAGATATTTTTTGTCTTCTCTCAAACTCCACTTGCCTATATTCGGAGTTTTTCCTGATTATGAAATCAACTTTTACAACCGATCCAGTATGGATGATATTGAACATTTTACGTTTAAATATAGCCTTTTTTACCGTCTCTTCAGGTATGTAATAATCCTCTTTAAAAAGATTGATGAATTTTTCTTCCGCTCCTTCTCTTAAATCTATCACTATGTCAATATCCCTGGTCATCCTTGGTTCGGCATAATAATTCATAGCAAAAGAACCTGTAAGCATATAGGAAATTCCCGAGCGGTCAAGTTTTTTTGCAATATCAATTAATACATCAATCTGATTCATCGAGTTCTCATATCCCATTTTTTACTGATAATCCTACTTTGTTCTTTTTACTTGTATCTTTTATCTTTTGAATTCTGCTGAATGCTGAGGGGCAAGAGGTAAGGGGAAAGGGGTTAGAGGGAGAACTGTGAACAACCAAATCCCAACCCCCATATCCTATATCCTAAATATGCTTCTGACTTCTTACTTCTGTCTTCTGAATGCTGTTTCGGATGGGCTCCCGCCGGTACCACGGGTTGAATTTTCCCCTCCCCTGGCGATACAGAATAGGAACAGTATGTTTTCAAGTGATAAAACAACTTGTACACTTATTGAAAAACTATCATACCGGAAACGAAAAATCAAGGTATATAGGGAAAAATTGCTCATCCCGATCGGAATTTTAAATTTTTAATTCTAAATTATGGAGTAAAGGGTAAGAGGCAAGAGGTGAGGGGTGAGAGGTAAGGGATGAGAGCTGTTTTGCTCATTTGCATTTTGATCATTCGGATTTGTTTCGAATTTCGATTTTCGTGCTTCGTATTTTGTTTTTAGCTGAATGCTGATGGCTGAAAGCTGCTTTTCTTCTGTCTCCTGAACTGGGTAGACGCAAGGCCTACCCCTACGATCTTCTATCTTCTGACTTCTGACTTCCGACTTCCAATAATAAGATCATATGGTTTTTTTATTTTGGATTTCCCTGTTTCCGTCCATAGATATCCGACTGTTTTATTGTTGTGAATATATTTGACCAATTCCCCTTCGGATGTTTGAATTGTAGTTTTTAATATTTTGGGTTTCCAGACTTTTGAAGTGATGTTGCTTTTTTTTAGTTTATTGTATGGGAGGCGAATCGTTCCCCAGATCATTTTTTTTATTGATAGTTTTAAATGATGAGCCTTACCGACCACAAGTCCTGACCACCCGTTCCTTACATTCAGGGTTTTGTTTCCTCTTTCTATTTTAACAACCTTCCCGAGCAGGTTCTTTTCGGTAATCAGGATCTTATCTTTACGTAAATTATTATCTCCCCGTGTAACAATGTTCTCTTTTGAGATGGAAATGATACGGTGAACAAGTTCGTTTTTATGATCTTCTGAATCTGATTCTCTGAAAACGATCACATCACCTTTGCACAGTTCAATAATCGGGACTAATTCTAATATTAGCAGATCTCCTATACGGAAAGTACCCAGCATACTTTTCCCTTTGTAGTATCGTTGATCTTTTTTCTGTGGCATTTATCCTTTCATTGCCTGTTCTATCGCATTCCAGTCTACATAGTCTTTCGGAAATAATATTTGATATCCAGGAATTTTAAATGAAATTTCGTGAAGAAAATCAAAATATTTTTTTTTAATTATCTTTGGTAAGTTGTAATAGTAAGGAAGATGTTCACCCCACAGATAAGTGAATATCTCTTTGGACTTAAGTTTTTCCAACTTAAAATTCTTTCCTTTTTTTAACAAGAAAAATGCTCCGAGAGGAGCTTTAAATGGTTCGTTTTTAAACGAACTCCAAGGAGTATTATGCACTATGAATTCATCATTTTCTTTTCTTATAATATTCTGATCATCACTTAGAACAGGATATCCGGGAGCAAGTTTTAGTGCTGTTGTTTTCCCTCCTTCGTCAGGTGCAAGGAAAACAGCAGTTTTATTTTCAATAATAACAGCAGAGCTGTGGATCATTACAGCAGAAAAATTTGCAAGGAATTGTGTAAACAAACTCGGTCCTAACATGAAATTTGATAGATCTTTTCTGAAACTCTGTGAATAGAAAAAACGAATTTCACAATTTTTATGATTAAAAATTGTTATTGCATCTTGTTGAATTTCAAGGGCTATTAAATCAGTTTCTTTTAAATCCAAATATTTCCATATTAAGTGAGATTTAAAAAGTGGATTTGAAAAATGGTTGTTCTTTGGGAAGCAAGTGAATTTATTAATTGAATCTTCTTCGGTTCTCGTTAGAGGATGTAATGCTAAAGAATCATCATTGATAACTTTATAGAAATGGGAAACATCAGAATTAGTAGATCCTGTCTGAAAACTTTTTAGCTTGCTTGATTTTAACCCTTTTATTGAAACATCCGATTCTATCCGGAATACAACCCCTGCAATTTCTAAATACAGTACCATTACTTAATAAACAGAAACTTTGGCAAAAGAACAATTTTCAAATTTTTATTTACTTTCAAAAAATAGTACTTCGGTTAGAATGATGCACCTGAAACGCAATCATCAACTGCAGATCCGGCATCACATCCTTCAGCTGCATTACCGCCCTGACTACACCTCCCTCGTTCTGGCAAAGTTCCGACTGGAGAGCAGACATCACTTTGCTCTGGGTGAACACCATCAGCACAAGTATAAGCTATTGGAGAATTTCCTGCCTCACATATACCTAGAGTACTATCCTGACCGTTTGCACTAATTCCGGAAAGATCAATTGCACTCGGAGCTTCATAGATTTTATTTTTTATACTCATTTATCTACCCCTTTCTTATTTTCTTTAGTTTTAAACTATATGTATTCATTTTTCAAGTAAAATATTAACAAAAAAAATATATATGTAAAAAATTAATAAATCAATTTATTTTATTTAAATCATTACTTTTTTGGAAACTCCTTCTCCTTGTTTCCGGGAACAATCCTCGCTCTTCCGCTTCTTCACACAGATAGTATGGGTGGATGAGTTCACCTGACAATGAATAATTTATTGCTACACACTCTGTCTGGCAACGGTGGGAGTGGATACAGTCACCGCACAATCCCGGATATTCCCCCACCAGATCTTCTCTTAGTTTCTTTAGAGTAGGATCATTTATCCAGACATCTCTCAAGTTGTCTTCCCCCAGTTTCCCGAAGCAAAGTTCCGGAATGTTTCTCCCTATCCCGCACAGTGCCATCTCACCACTACCCAATATTCCGAGGATCCCCCGGACATTACATTCACCGCCTTTGGAATTTGAGCTTATTATTTCTTTTACAGTCAGAAGTGCCGGAGGCATTGATATATAAAGGCGAATAGGAACTTTCTCCTGCAATTCACTTCTGATATATCTGACTAATTTTATATGTTCGTTATAATCGAGAGTTTTCCCGTCTCTGACCATGATCTTCCCCCGACCTGTCGGGGTGACCGGGTTGAATTTTACTGATCCTGCACCAACGGAAACAGCGAGATCAACCAGTGCATCTATATCATCTATATTCCCTTTGTGGGGAGACATAATGATCTGAGGTCTGTATCCTGCATTTACCAGATATTCTATACCCCTTATTGTTTCATTAAATGCGCCTATTTTCCCCCGGAACTTATCATGAGCATCAGGGCGGTGACTGTCGAGACTTGTGGAGACAAACCATATGTTTGAATTATTTTTCATATATTTTGCGAGTTCTTCAGTGATGAGAGTTGCATTGGTCTCCATGATCAATTTCAGATCTTCTTCTGTTAAATAATCCAGCATCTCTCTGAATTGAGGATGGAGCAATGGTTCTCCACCCGTAAATTTCGCACTGCTTAATCCGAGAGTTTTCCCTTCCGTTACAGCTTTTTTCAGATCGTTCAGATCTATAAATTTGCCGGGAGATGGTTTTCCTTTGACAAAAGAGGGGGTGATCCAGCAATGCTGGCAGTGAAGGTTGCATCCGGTTGTCATGTACAAATACAATGTATTTAAAGCCGGGACTCCTTTCGGTATATCAACTTTTGTGTTTATTTTAACTTCTTCGGTCTTTATGGTCGGTTTATCCTTATTCATCTGCAACTTCCCCGATGAACCCTTTTATATGTAAGTTATTGATAAATTCTTCTACATCTTTTTCCACTTTATCATCAGGAACATCCTCATATATCTCCTTTATTTGAGATACTACTTCAGATAATGTCCTCGGGTCCTTCTCCACCGATCTCCATATATCCAATCCTATAGGGTTGATCACCTGAATGGAATCCGTGTCAGGATTGAAAAGTATCGCCCCGTCCTCATCTTCAATTCTGCATGAAACATCAGGATTTGCCAGCCATTTTTTTTCATTATTCATTATTTACTCCAAATAGATATTTTCACTTTTCAACTTTTGTATACCAGGGGACATCGGGCGACTTGAGTCCGGTATCCTTTAGAAATTTCCTGTAACAGTCGTGTGTGTTCGCCCTGTTCAATTCGCCTGTCTGAGTATAAGGTAGTCCGGGGCAGCTTCCGTTGCAATATTCGGCCCATTCACAATCTTCACATCCGGGAACCTCTTTCATGGGGATCTGCCTCCGGTCCTTAAGTTCCTTTAAGACCTTATGATTCTTCCAGATGGATCCTATTGGTTCTTTCCCGATCTTTCCCATCTCGATCCCTGCCAACATATTGCAGGGTGATATAACCCCGTCATGGTGAACGGCAAGTTTGCTGTAATGGCATCCGCATGCGGTCAGATAACCCATTTGCCATCTTTTCGATTTTTCACCTGTTGCTTTTGCAAGTTCCATCTCACCGTACATTCTCCATTTGGCAAGGGGTCCGGCGGAGGCAGTTATTCTCCCCTTATATTTCAGATCCAGTTCATGCATTTTTAATATTGCTTGTAATTGCTGATCGGGTGTCAATGTGATCCCTGCCTGATTGTCACATCCCGATCCCATCGGTATAGCATCATTTGTCCCGAATGATCTTAATCCTATATCTTCCAATAAGAATTTTGTTACATTTTCAAGATCATCCACATTGTGTCTGTTTATGGTAACTCTAGATGTTACCGGGAATCCGGCTTCTTTAAGTAATCGCAATCCTCTTGCAGCTTTTTCGAATGATCCCACACCTCTACTCTTATCGTGGACCTCCGGGCAGGAACCGTCAATAGATACCTGGATCGAGTTGAGCCTCATTCTCCTTTTCCCCACTTCGAACTGTTTAAGTGTATCTTCCGTGATCAACGTTCCATTTGAAAGGATCGAATATCTCATCCTGTTCTCAATTATCCTGTCTATTAGTTCCCACAGATCTTTTCTTACAAAAACTTCACCTCCACTAAGTGTAAGACTCCTGACACCGAGACTGCCGAGTTTATCAAAAAATGTAAACCACTCCTCCTTTGACAGGTCGGGTCTGCCATGCATCTCATTGGCATAAAAACAGTAGTCACAGTGTAAGTTGCACTTCCCTGTCAGGGAAATATCCATATCCCCGGGAGCATCATTTACATGAGGATATTCCTCATTCTCTACTATTTCATTTTCCCCTGCAATTCTTACGAATCCGATCGCTTCAAGGTCAGTAACAATATTAGACACATCGTTTAATACCTTGTCTTCGGGTACAGATTCAAATTCTTCGATTATTTTACCGGCAATATCTTTGACAGAGTTCTTCCCGTTCAAATCGTTCCAGACAAACAATCCGGTAGGATTCAAATATCTTTCTGCATTATTGTCCGAATTGTAAAGATTAGCGCCCTGTCTGTAAAGAATGGTTGCGATTTCATGTGATCTTACATATTTCTTCTCTGCAACAGTTGTATTGTTAATTTCCAACTCCCTTAAATATTAGTGGCATTTTTTTCACAATGTTTTCTAACAGAGTATGAGGGTGATGTCAAGGGTAGAGTTCAGCTTTCAGCATAATTGGGATTTAGGATATGGGGGTTGGGATTTGGTAGAGCTTTCGGCATAATTGGGATTTAGGATTTGGGGGATGGGATATGGTTGTTCACCGTGCTCCCTCTCACCCCTTACCTCTTGCCACTTACCCCTAACCTCTCAGTCTTCAGAAGTAAGAAGACAGAAGATAGAAGACAGAAGAAAAGCAGCATTCAGCCATCAGCATTCAGCTAAAAACAAAATACAAAGTACGAAATCCGAAATCCTAATGACCAAAACCCGAATTTGGGTTTTAGGGTTTTGTGGAGTTGTTTTTTGTTGATAATATTAACAATCTGATCGGGCGGAGAATTCGGTACAGAGGGTACAGGAATTCAGGCAGTGATAAGAACTTGAAATCTTCCGGAGTAGGAGAAAACAAAAAGTTCAGAAGAAACCTGAATTGATGAAGAGGTGAATCAAGTGCCTTTACAATTGAAATTATCCGTGAAAATGTACTTTCTTTCCTTTCCCCTGAGAGAATTTTCCCTATGTATTTCTTATATACTTCATTTCCGGAAATATTTTCGGATATTTTTCTCTCTATATCATCAGGAAATTTTTCATTAATCAGTTCTTTCAAAACAGAAAATCCTGTCAGGACAATTTTCATGACACCCCTTTTTTTTGCTTTTTGAAACAATGTATCCCAATCCAGTTCAGGATGGGAATGAAGGAAATATGACAGATCGGAAACCATTCTTAAGGAATGCCATTGCTCTTTTATACTGTGAATGGATAAGGCAAGTACTGTATTCTCGGGCGAGAGAGTTCTTATTTTATAATCCATTATTTTAACAAAGTTATCTTCATTCATTTCGTCGGGAGTGATCTCGAATGCAGAATGTCCCTGAGTTAAACGTTGATGAAAATCTATTGCAGTATTTGAAAATAAAAACTCAAAATCTCTCCCGGCTTTTTTCCAGATCTTCATTTTTTTTTTAGAAAGGGGGAAAAATGGTTTGTATCCGGCGGAAACCATTATTTCGTAAACTGAAAACATATCATCAGATTTAATTAAAATATCCAGATCGGCAGAGATTCTAAAACAGTGATCTCCGTAAGCCTGAAGGGAAAGAACGGGACCTTTAAATGGGATTATGTCAATATTTTTTTCTTGTAAAAGTTTAATAACTTTAATAAGCTGATTGGCCCGAACTAGATTAGTTTGAACTATTTGAAAATAAACAGACTTAAACTTGCCCAGTTCATTCTCCGGAATTGTTCCCTTCTTTAG
>CAYNUG010000020.1:12295-13655 GCA_964400545.1 uncultured Clostridia bacterium
CGTTTGTATATGTTCGGTAAAATTCCGTGTCGAATGGAAAGAAAAAATAGATTTTCCCAGTCTATCTCATTCTTGTTTTCAATAAATATCTTATCGTCATGGTTTGTTTTATCTTTGATTATTCCCAGAATTATGTCGATCTCTTTCGAAAAGTGCCTCTGATTCATTTATTTATCCACCCTGTAGATCTCTGAGTTGCAGTTGAAATCCGGATCATTGATCATTATTTCTTCACTTTCAGGATAATTTTCGATGAACCATCCCATAAAACTCGATACATCTATAGTATCGGACAACATTTTATCCCTGTTAGCAATCCAATTCTTCCGATCATGTATCGACAATATTTCAATACCTTTTGCGATAGATCTTTCATAATCTTTTTGTGTATTTTTAAAGTTAAAAACGAGTTCGTATATTTCTTCTTCATCAGTATATCCTCTGCCATGGATATCTATAAAAACGGATGGAGTCCCGAGCACTGCAGCTTCGGATGTCATAGTGGCACTTTCCCCGTATAAGAGTGAAGCATAATTAATAACGTCGTGGATTTTTTCCGGAGGAATATTCAATTCATATTTTCTCAAAGGGTCAGGTAATGGTACTTCGGATGAAATAAATACTTTTGTATGTTCGGAAAATCTTTTTGTAATTTCTATTTTTTCCTCATCAGAAAATCCTTTGTGACCTTTATCGTGCATTGATGTATGAGTGACAAAACGGAGGAGAACATATTTTTCTCCCTTTTTTACTCCCAACAGGTCAAGAACGGAAGGATCGGGAGTGAAATATTCCGGGTGGAGATATGCAAGTTCAAAATTTCCATTAAATTTTATGACATTCTTCCCCGGATATTCTCTTTTGTAACAATTCGGGACAATGATAGTATTAGTGAAAGGTTTTGCCAGTTTGATCGTAAGATCAGCATGTTCCGTATCATGAAATCCTATCACTTTCTTCCCAAGAAGTTTACCTACATGAGCGGCGAAAGGGGAGAAAAAATTTATTATAAGATCGGGTCTAAAAGAGATTGCAGCCTTTAGGATCTTCAGATCGTTCCTTAAAAATGCCCATATTTTCCCTATCTTTGATCTCATATTTCTTCCGGTTGAAACGTATGGGATCTTGTAATGGTCAAGGAGATAGAGTGTCATTTCCTTGTCCCTGGAAGTTACAAGGATCTCATGTCCCTTTTCCCGGAGATCTTTTATTACGTTACGGAATGTGTGAACTTCCGCCGGATGACCAATATCAAATAGGAATCTCATATGCTCCAAATATTAAATCTTCTGTAAATAAATTTTATAAAAAAAATAAATTGATGTTATAATGATATTAAGAAAAACCCAAATAAAAATCA
>CAYNUG010000020.1:13665-24973 GCA_964400545.1 uncultured Clostridia bacterium
ATTTTTTGTTTCTTTCTGTTTTTAATAAAAGCACAATTATCAATAAAGGAGTTAATTCAAGAGTGTATCTTTGCCAATTATTTGCACTGAATAAAAGGATAAATAACAATGAAAATAATATTGACAGGTGAAGTCTCAGTTCCCGGTTAAATTTATCTGAGAAAAAAATATAAACAATAAAAATCCCTATTATGAATAAAATGAGCATTAAAAAATCAAAGGTCAGATCTGTTCTGAAATAATCTGAAAAATATCTTGACACTGAACATAAAATTCCATGGCATTCAATATCTATCTTGAAAATGAAGAAAAAAAATAATGCAGGAAAAAGAAGATAAAAAAAGTTTTTCTTAACACTGATTTTTTTTGTAAAAAGATATGGCCAGAAATATCCTCCAAGAATTACAAGAAAAAAATTAACTTGTTTGGGAGAAAAATTATTCGGGTGAATATTTTGAAATTCCGGAGGTACTGTTCCTCTCCATAAAACAACAAAAGGAAGAAATGCCATTATAGGGAGCATGAGTGCAATAATGCTTTTTTGATGTGTTAATATCTCAACCACTTTAAAATTATTGTCAACCAAATAAAATAATAAGACACCCAAGGGCAAGGCAATCCAGATTTGTCTTGAAAGTATTGCCATCGTCATAAATAGAGAGGAAAAGAATATTCTTTTTGTATCGTAAGGATTATCTAGAAAATATATTGCAATTATAGCAAAGAAAAGGGCAAAAATATTTGTCATAGAAAGAAAAGAGAGAATAAAAAAATAGGGATAGAATAAAAGAAGGAAAGTTTTCGTAATAGGAATATCTGCATTTTTTTTTTTAATATTTTGTAAAATATTATTAGTGTAAAAAATGAGAGAAATGAGTTTATAACTCTAACAATAATTATTTTACTTCCAAATAATTTAAAAATAGTCCCGTAAAACAAATGAAATAGCGGTGTTGTTGCAGAATTATATTGTTCTATATTAAAAAAAGGGAAAGAATCTCTCATAACAAGAATTCCAGGGATATGATATTTTCCCTCATCCCAAAGTAGCGGGAAGTGGAGCCCTGTTATAGTAAAAATTAAAATGAACGGAACGGATAATAAAAATAACCATTTCCATTTGTTGAAAAATAATATTACCTTCATATATTTTCTAACTAATCTTTTGTCAGTTCCCTGTAATCACTGTTATTTTTTATCAGTTCCTCATGATTTCCCGATACAATAACTTTTTTCTCATTAAGGAACAATATTCGAGATGCGGCTTTAATGGTGGATGGTCTGTGGCTGATAAGGATCAATGTTTTGTTCTTTAGGATTTCCGGAAGCAAATCAAATATTGCATGTTCTATTTTCCTGTCGAGTGCAGAAGTAGGCTCATCAAGTATGAGAATGTCAGGATCTCTGATCAGGGCCCGGGCAATGGAGAGCCTCTGCCTCTGCCCTTCCGACATGTTTACTCCTTTCTCCCCCAGTTGTTCATTATATTTGTCGGGAAGTTCATTAATAAACTCATCTATCCCGGCAATCTTCGCAGCCTTTCTCACCTCTTCATCTGTTGCTTTCTCATTCCCGTACCTAAGATTTTCCAAAACCGTTCCGGACAGAATAACCGGATTCTGGGAAACATATCCGATCCTCCTTCGCAGCTCCTTCAGATTGTATCCGGAAACCGGCATGTCATCGAATAGTATTTCTCCTTTATCCGGTTTATAAAAATTGAGAATAAGACTTATCAGAGTGGTCTTCCCCACCCCACTTGGCCCGACGACAGCCAACCAGTCTCCCGGTTTTATTTTGAAAGAGACATCAGACAGAACCTCATCCTTCCCGCCATAAGCGAAAGTGACATCCCTGAATTCGATAGCCCCTTCCAATTTTTTAACTTTCTTCCCGGATCTGATATTTTCTTCAGGGACTATATCAAAAAGTGCAGATACCCTCTCCAGTGAAGCAAGAGCACGTTGAAGATTTATATTTGCTGTAGCCATGAACTGAGCAGGACCGTAAACATATCCTATGTAAGCCTGGAAAGCAAAAAGGGAACCAAGACTCCACTCCCCGTTAATGATCCAGTATCCGCCTACCAGAAGTACTACAAATCTTGCTACATCGGGGAAAAATCCGATCGTTATCCCTGCAGCAGAATTTATCGTCGAACTTTCAAGCCCGATATCGACTGATCTCTTCAAATTACCCATAATATTTTTCACAGTCTTTTTTTCTGATGAGAACGCTTTTATAAGAGATGTTGTTGAAATTGACTCCTGAACCGAGCGATATACCTTTGCGCTCTGCTCCATCCCGTGATGACTGAGTATTTTTGATCTCTTTGCGAAATATCTGACCACAAGAACCATTCCCGGGAGGACAAGGATCACAACAATTGCCAACTGCCATTTCAAATAGAAAAGTAACGCTACACCACCGATGAATCTGAAGACAGAACTTATAAGATAAACTATTGTACTGGAGAAGAACCACCTTAGCCCCCCTACATCAGACATCAATCTTGACATAAGGTAGCCTGTATCTTTTGAATCAAAAAATGACTTGGGCAAGTGAAGTGTATGATCGATCAAAGTGCTTTGAATATCGAGGCTTACTTCCTGTTCGAACCGGCTAAAATAAAATTTCTGGAAGGCTGAAAGCAATTTCAAAAAAAGTTTCAAACCCGTTATGACAAGAACTGTTATCAACAGATATTTCATCTGTTTCCCGAGAATAACTTTGTCTATCAGGAACCTGTTGATCAATGGAGCCGGGAAACTGAGAGTAGAAACAATAAAAATTATGGCGGCTCCCAGGATCCCTTTTTTCCAGAATTTTTTTATGAAAGGCTTAAGATTCTGCAAGTTCTTTTTTGTGTTCCCCTTCTTCTTTTCCCCTGAGACAGGGTCCTCTGGCAGTTCCCTTTTGAGAGCATTCTTGAAATATGTGAGCCAGGAGAGCATAAAAGTATTATACATTATATGAATGAACTTGGTAAGGGGTGAAGAGTTATGGGAAACGTTCAGTCTTCAACTTTCAGAAGTTGAAATATATTTTTATTAGATGTAAATTATGAAGAGAATATGGTAACGGATCAGAGGCCGATGGAGAATCACAGTTATTTTATTTAGCTTCTGACCCGTTACTTTATTTATTAAGCCTTATTTCTTCTCGAGTTTTACAATGACCTTCGTTTCTCCTTTTCCTGTCACATTTATAATTTTTAGAACAGTTTTATATCCGGGTTTTAATACTTCGATCCGGTGTTTTCCCTTCAGAAGATTGAAATTGTTGATAACTCCATTCGCAGGAGAAATTCCCCAGAACTTTCCATCAACATAGATCGAGGAATCAGCCGGGCCCACTTCCAGTACAACTTTGGAAAACTCACCTGTCACAATCGGCCTTACTTCTCCCTTAGGCACTTCTTTTTCTTTGACGACCTTATATTCAGTTTCCTTCTCAGGTTGTGGAGGCGGTGCCACTTCTTTTTTGACCGTTTTCTTTCCTAATACCGGATCAGGTCTGAGTTCCATTGTCACAGTGATCCGTTTCATTTTATATTTTTCAAGATCGATCTCCTCTTCAAGATATCCCTCTTTTTTTATAACAAGTTCATTCTCTGCAGAGCGAAGCTTTAATGCCGATGAACGGGTAGAGAACTCATATGCCTCTCCGATAAATCTGCCATTCAGCAGAACCTGAGCATCATCCGGATTCACTTTAAGCATTATGCTGTAATCTCCATAACTGTACTCACTCCCCCAATCCGATGGGAAATTGAACGAACAGGCCGGAAGTAACAATACGATTGCGATTATTGCCGTAAAAAACATTTTCTTCATTTTATTCTCCTTGCTTCTATTTTATTCTACCCTTTATTATAGTCAAAGTCATACCTCAGATGCAATTTTAATTCCAATTCATAACCCGGTTTTGTGTCACAAAAGGGGGACAGTAAATAAAAAATGATCAGAAGATGGAATACAAGATCGGGATATGGGATTTTGGTATAATATAAATGCTGGTATAAATACTTTTGGAGCCATAGACGTTTTAAAAGGTGAACAACATTAATGGAAGATAAACATCTTATAGAGAGGTGCCTGAACGGTGATACAGGAGTATACGAATTGATAATAAAAAAATATCAGTCAATGGTGATCGCATTGGCAATGTCCATTACATCCAGTATTGAAGATGCAAAGGACATAGCGCAGGAAAGTTTTATCAGAGGATACACAAAACTTTCCGGTTTTAATTCAGATCTCAACTTCAAAAGCTGGATCATGAGGATCACATACAATTGCAGCATCGATCATATCAGAAAGAGAAACTCGTTCATTAAGTATTTTAACAGAAAGATCAAAGAAGGATTTGACGGAAAAAATAAAAAATATGAACTCGTTAGTAGTTCAGAGATCTTCTCTCCCCACATGAAGAAACTGAAACCGCGAGAGAGGGCGATCCTGTTAATGCGATATGATCAGAACCTCTCAACAAAGGAGATCGGAGAGATCATGAAATGTTCACCAAAGACAATAAGAGTGCACATTTTTAATGCAAGAAAAAAACTAAAAAAACATATAGAAAATGTGGAGAGCATAAATGAGTAAGAATGAATTAAGCAGCGAAGAAAAATTTATTACAGATGAGATGAGAGCAGCCTCGGATATTTCCACTGATATTGATCTGTCTGGGGAAATAATGAAAAATATAAGAGCAATGGAGAAGGTCGGCGATAAACCGTCCGTGCAGAATCCGTTCAGATGGAGTTTCGCCATTACATTCGCAGGTTTGTTCTTTATCATAATGATCTCTTTCACTTTCATCTTTTTTAATAAAGAATTCAAAAGCAACCCAAAAGAGAACAATAACAGGATCCTGATAAATTCGGTTGAAATAGAAGGGAGGGAAGCAAAAAAATTTTTCTACAACTCCGGCAACAAGAACAGAGTTGTGATATGGGCACAAAAGTATTCGGAGGGTTAAATGAAAAAACTGATCTTAATATTTGTCATTATTCTTTTCCTCCTGACAGGATTGATCGGAGGTCCCGTAAAAGACACAAGGGATATCCTTGTAAAACTTAATTTTTATAAGGGATTTAAGGGTGAAAAACCGAAAGGGGAAAGCGTGGTCTCCTCATTTTTCCTGAAGCCTCTATTTGTCGGGAAAATAAGTTTTGAAAGCAACGGAAAGAACGAAGGAGCAGAGATAAAAAAGATATTCAACCTTTCGGGGATCGATCTCATGTCAGAGGCCCGATGGGGCTGGAGAAAAGGAGAGAAGAAGAAGGAGTTCCAACTTCTTATTCTCAATGGTCACGAATTTATGGTTGAAATAACCATGAAAGCGAAACCTGATAATTTTATCGTCATGGTCATGAACAGACAGAACAGCAAAGAACTGCTTAAAACAGATATTATTCTCCCTGAAAGAAAATCTTCCGTATTCGGATTCGAAGATTCAAGAGGTAAACCATTCTTCCTCTCATTGAGCCGTGCCGTCGGAGAATCTCTTTTGAGAAAGGAGATAACAGCACCGAGAAAATTTAATTCCATAAGGAATCCGGTTCTTATTAGAAGAGTGAAACCGATCTATCCGAAAGAAGCTCTCGAAAAAAAGCTGAGCGGGGTGGTCAAGATCGAGGCAATCTGTGATATTTACGGGAGAGTAAGAAAGACCAATGTAATATCCGGTCATCCGTTGTTGACAAGAGCTGCGCTTAAGTCTTTGAAACAATGGGTATATGAACCCTATCTTATCAACAGTATTCCCAAGCCGATAAGATTTACTGTTATCGTAAAATTCAAACTTGACAATAATAAACCTGAAAAGGTCTCCTCGGTAGTTAAGATCAGCAATATTCCTAATATATGGCCGGCGAAAGGATACCTGACATTGACCTTCGGTGACGACCTGAGAGTGGATGGAAATAGAAAAATTGTGAAACTCAACAGTAATATCACAAAAAACGAGGGTGTGAATATCGCCGCAAAGAGGGGATCAAAAGTAATCGCCCCGGCTTCCGGAAAAGTTTTGGAAGCAAGATTTTTTAAACGTTACGGGAAAATGGTAATACTTGATCACGGTAATGACTATATATCAAAATATGCACACCTCGATAAATTGAAAGTGAAGAAAGGTGAAAAGATCAGGAAAGGGACATTGATCGGTCTTGTCGGGAGCACCGGGATCGGGTCCATTCCTCACCTCCACTGGGAGGTCTGGTATAAAGGAAAGCCGATCGATCCTCTTAAATTGATAAAAGAATGATCCTTCGCAACTCCGTTTTATAATATATATCTATCCTTCTGAACGGGCAGAGATCCAACAATTTTTGAATAAAATTTTAATCGTTAATTTTTGTTTATGGAATTATTTATGATAAGATTTTATTTTGGATCAGAGTTAACTATTTTTTTAACAAATCTGTATTTTGAAATGAGCAGATTTTTCAGGAGGAGATGGTATGCATAAAACAATTTTAGTATTTTTACTGGTTTTTTTCCTTTTTTATATACCTGTAAGATCTGATAATGAACTTCAAACAGATCTTGAGCAATTGACAAAAAGCGGAAAAGTCGTCTCACCGGCAGGAACATATAAATCAGGCGGCATTAGGCCATCATCTGAATTTTTTGATTTCCTTAAAAAACTGGGCGATCTGTTAAAGAACAACGATCGGTTTGTCATTGATATCAGAGGACACTCCGATGATCAGGGCACGGCAGGGATCAACAAAAAGGTCTCCTTAGGAAGAGCAGAGTTGATAAAAAGATTTCTTGTTAAAAAATCGGGGGTATCTGAAGACAGAATTATTGCAAGAGGTTATTCAGATGATATGCCTGTCACAAATAATAATACTGCAAGTGGGAGAATGAGGAACCGGAGAGTTGAAATAATATTAACTGATAATCTCGATCCGGTTGGTAAGATCACATTTATCAGAAACAATGTTTTCACAAAATCTCCGGAGGCATTTGATTTTAAAAGGGCCGAGATCATGGAATCCCTGTACAACCTCTATAAATTGAACACAAAAAAGAGATCGGGAGCAAATATAAAATTATCCGATGAGAGCAAACTTAACATCGGTCCTGATTCGTTAATGGTCATATATGAAATGGTAGAAAAAGGATTAACTGATACCAAACCCTGGAAATATAAAAAAGTGAAACTGCTCACCGGATTCTTACGAACAAAATTAGATGATCTCAGGAAAGGTTTCAATATTGATACACCCCAGTGTTCCATCAATTCAAGGGCTAAAGTGATGCTGGTGGATATCTCAAAAAAGAAAAGTTCATCCATTTCTGTTTTTGATGGAGATTCGGATGTAAATGCTCAAAATAAAACAATAGAAGTAAAAGCAGGATTTGGGACTTTTGTAAAAGAGGGAAGTATTCCGGCCAAACCGGAACCACTTCCAAAAGCTCCTGCTCTCCTTTCTCCTCTGAAAAATACAAAGTTCTTAAACAAGAACCCCGATGACAAAGTGGTCTCTGTGACATTCAAATGGAACTCGGAGGAAGAGATGGATCACATCCAGATATCAAGAGATGAGAATTTCACAATGATAGTCATTGATGAAAAGATCACGGAAAATATGCTTGTCACCTCACTGGATAAGGGAAAATACTTCTGGAGAGTTGCAGGAATTAATAAGAACGGGATCGAAGGATATACATCGGTTTCAAATATTATTGTCAGTATAAGAATGGCAAGCCTCCCGTTGAATATCTCTCCCGAGGGCAAGAGCAAACTTCTGGATGCACATGGGGCAACGACCATAGTAACAAATGATTCGATAATTATAACCGTAAACTCAATTCCCGGAGCAAAGATATCTATTTCAGGTAAATCTTTCAACGTTGACAAAAACGGAAAATTTTCTAAGGAAATATTTCTCGGAAATGGGTGGAACATAATAAAGGTCACAGCAACTCATCCTGATTACAAAGCAAAAACCCAATGGGTCTCTGTTTGTTATTACCCCGGAATGAGGGAAAAATAAGATAATTCTTTATCAAAAGCAAAACAGGCTATGAACTTGAGAAAGAAATTTGGTATCAGAGCACGGTTTATAGTAATTCTGGTTCTTATCACACTGGTCCCCCTGCTTATTACCGGCTATATCCTTACAAAGATAAATGAAAACTCAATAAGATTACAGACCAAGGAATTTCAACTTTCAATTTCCGTACAATTGACAGAACTAACACATTCGATCCTGAACAGCTCATGTTCCGAACTAAATGAAATCACACGGATCCTTAATGATACAACTCTGACCACTGATCAGGTGATCAGATTAACATCTTATAAAGTGTCAAATTCAAAAAACCTTCAATATATAAATATTCACAATATTGACGGTAATTTTATCGATTCTCTTATTCCGGCTGGACCGGATATCGGAGGTCATGTCACAAAACAGATATCTGCAGATAACATTGAGAAGATAAGGAGATCAGATTGCATTCCCGGAAAATTCTTCATTCAGGATGGGAAAATATTTCTACAAATATTTAAAGCATGGAGATCATCTTCAAAACTACAAGGATATTTTCAGGTTCTGACAGAGATCACAGGACTCTCATCACAGCTTGAAAAAATAATTCACAACAGGTCCTTTCCGAGATTTGATTCTGCTTATATCATTGATAACAACTTTCAGGTTGTAGCAAATTCAGACTGGGGCGATGTCCCGGCAAAACAAAATTTGAAAAACGATAAGATATTCAAAAATATATTTGCGAACCGGGTTATTCCGTCCAGAAAGATCGGTATTGCTTTTGATCACAACGATGGTAAGACAGAATGGCTTGTAAATATAAATACAATTTCAAGATTCAACTGGATCCTGGTCACCCTTCAGAAAAAAGATCAGGCATATGGATCTTTATATTCCATGCAGAAAAAAATAATTATTATCGCGATCATATTTATCTTTCTGGCAGTTATTATCGGCACCTTACTTGGGAGACATTTAAGCTCACCGATCCTGAAGATCGCGGAAGGGGCAAGAATATTCGCAGAAAAGAATTTCAAGCACCGTATCAAAGGGGTAAGATCCGGAGATGAGATAGGAGAAGTTGCAGATGCTTTTAATTTTCTGGGAGAATCTCTTGAAGAATATGATTCAAGGATCAAGAGAGAGGTGGCGATCAGAACGGATCTTTCCCGATACCTGACACCGGAACTGGTCGAGTCGGTTATTGAGAGAAAAGCTGATCTCAGCCTGGGAGGGAAAAAAGAAAAAATAGCAGTCCTCTTTGCAGATATTGCCGGATTTACCTCAATAGCAGAATCCAAACCACCTGAACAGGTCGTGTCCATCCTGAACGAATTATTTACAATACTGACAGGGATAATATTCAGGAACAAAGGAATGATCGATAAATTTATCGGTGATTCTGTTATGGCATTGTTCGGGATCCCTTATTCTGACGGGAAAGCGGCTGAACATGCTGTTAAGACCGCCGAAGAAATGGTGACCTGGCTCGAAGTGGGAAATAAAAAATGGAGGAAAGAACTGGGGCGAAAGATAGAATTGTCGATCTCAATAAATTATGGTGAAGCTATTATCGGGAATATAGGAAGTGAAAAGAGGATGGAATTTACTGCAATTGGAGATGTGGTAAATACTGCTGCAAAGATAGAAAAAATAGCACTCGGAGATCAGATCCTGATAACAGAGGCGGTTTATAACGAACTTAGCAATAAAGACAGAATAAGGCCTATCGGATTATTCAAGATCCCCGGGCATGAAGATGATGCCAGATTATTTGAGATACTTTAAAGATATAGTGAAAAGATCATGAAAAGCCCTATAAATTCTGTTATTTCTGGCAGATACATCCTTGAAGAACAACTTGACTCGGGAGGAATGGGGAATATATTTTTGGCAGAAGATAAGCTGTCAAAAAAGAAAGTGGTCGTAAAACATCTCCACTCATTTAAAAAAACTAAAAATAATATTCTCAGATTCAAAAAAGAAGCAAATATTTTGAAAGGTCTTGATCATCCGAACATAGTTTCCCTTATAGAATATCTGTCATGGAACGATGAATTTTATATTATTCTTGAATACCTTAAAGGAATATCACTTCAGGAAAAATTGGAAAACAAAAAAGTATTTGGGATAAATGAAGTAAATGATATGTACCTCCAGATCCTTAATGCCCTGGAGGCAGCCCACAGAAAGCAAATTGTTCACAGAGATCTGAAACCTTCAAATATTTTTTGTATTCCGAGAAAAGGATTATATGACCATATTAAAATTCTCGACTTCGGTATTTCAATTTCACTTGAGGAAGGACCGGACAGCAGATTAACAAGAACCGGTGAGATCATCGGTACTCCAATCTATCTGTCTCCTGAACACATAAGAGAGAAACAGAATATATCCTTCTATTCGGACATATATTCTCTCGGTATAATTTTATATGAATTGCTTGCAGGTTTTCCACCCTTCTCCGGGCAGAATGATATGGATATTCTTTTAGGGCATCTGTACAGATTACCCGGAGAGATCCAACGTCCTGATCTCAAATCCGATCCGTTATTCAAAAAATATGTCGAACTTATAAAACAGTCCCTGAAGAAAAATATAAATGACCGTTTCAGAACTATAAAAGAGGTCAGAGACTTTCTTGAGTTGGACATATTACCGGAAAGAAAAAATGAAAATACTATTGTCAATGACAGGAGATCACGACATAAGCGATCTTACAAAGGTCCCCTTACTTTTGATGATAAGGTCAACAAAACAAGAAAAACCAATTTGAGCGATCTTGATCCCACAACATCATTTGAAAAGAGGAATCTCAGCCACAGAAAGATCGAAGTTGCGGTATTTGAAGATGAAGAAAGATCAGTGGAAATGTCTCTTGCACCTCTCCTTTATATTTCATCTTATACCATTACCGAACCGATAACAGATTTATCCGATTGTAAAGAAGGACATATTATTCCCGACATCATTATCCTTAATGAGGGAAATGAAAAGAACCTGAAAGATCTGAAAAAAGCGAAACTTAATGATGATCTTGCTAAAACACCCGTTCTGGTATGCGGGCATGAGGATGATCTTGATTTCATTGCAATGACAATAAACAGCGGAGCTACCGATTACATTTCCTTCCCGTTCAGTCCTGAAGATATTATCAGAAAGATCGATAAATACACATCTTTAAGATCAGATAGCAAAGGATAATAAGAACCGGGAGTTCTCATCAGAACGAAGAAAACTCCCGGCCCAGTACTTTCACTTATTGTTCTTTGAATAGGCGTTGATATCAAAGAATCC
>CAYNUG010000021.1:0-23890 GCA_964400545.1 uncultured Clostridia bacterium
CAAGTGTATGCGTAAGCCTGGTCCTGAAGTGATCGCCTTCAGGTGAAATGAAGACCTGGGTCTTGTGTTTCAGTCTTCTGAAAGATTTTGAATGGAGAATCCGATCTCTGTCTCGCTGAAATTCTGTTCTTACCGGTGAAGGAGTTTCTTTCCTGTTCCTTAATGCTTCGGTGCTTCTTGCGGCTTTAATATGAAGGTTATTCTCCCTTTTAATCAGATCATAAAGGACGTTCATAACAGATATCTATATCAGGAGCAGAGTGTTGTCAAGTCCTGATCATTATGATCGTGTACAGGAAGATATCATTTTCAATCTTTGATATCTTCTCTTTTTTCCACAATTATGGTCATTCTGGTAACAAGAGCTGCAATCGCTCCGACGGCTGCAAGTACCGGGGCTAAAGCTGCTCCGACAACTCCAAGTGTCAATGGTATCTCTACTATCGTGCGGTCATCTTCGTTCTTTATTATTATTCTTCTTATATTTCCCTGATGGATAAGTTCTTTTATCTTGTCAATTATTTCACTGCCGTTCAAATGGAACTCTTCATTCTGGTTATTGCCCTTCTTCCCGGTTTTTTCTGCCATTATTCCCCCTGACATATATACGATTCAGCAGCAGCGAATGTTCTTCCTTTTTGAAAATTTTCTACTTTGTATTCATATCTTGTCTTGACACTAAATGGATTGGATATTAAAATATTTGATCTGAGGAGCGAAAATGTCTGAATCTGAAATAAATAAAAAGGCAGATAAAATAGTGCCTGACAAAAATGAATTTAAAAATTTGATGGAAGAATTTGATTCCGGAAAAAAAGAACTTTCAGAAGGTGAAAAAGTGGAAGCAACGATCCTTTCACGTGAGGACGATCTGTTCTATCTTGAACTGGGGGGCAGGTTTGAGGGTGAGGTCCCCTGCAGTGAGTTCATTGATCCCGAAAGTTTGATCAACGGAGATAAGATCGATGTATATATTCTTGGGAAGAAAGGAGTATTTTACAAATGTTCATCATCTCCGGGACGTAGTGTAAACAATAATAGCGGAGAGTACGGAACTGAACTGGAAACTTCTTTCATGAATGGTGACAGGGTGAGTGGGAAGATAACGGGGACCAATAAAGGAGGATTTGAAGTGATGGTGCAGGGCTTAAGAGGTTTCTGCCCGTTCTCGCAGATCGAGCCTGAAAAGAATGATGATCCGGAGAGATTTGTTAACAAAGTTCTTGATTTTATGATAATTGAATATGATCCGGAAAGTGATAAACTTGTACTCGGCAGAAGAGATATTCTAAAAGAGGAAAAGGATCTCTCCAGAATGAAACTTCTCGGTTCACTTAATGCAGGCTCTATTTATAAAGGAATAGTAAGTTCCGTAAAAAATTATGGTGCTTTTATAGATATTGGTGGGATTGAAGGTTTATTGCACATATCAGAAATATCAAACGAAAAAGTGGAAGATGCAACAAGTATATATTCTGAAGGTGATGAGGTCGAAGTAATGATAAAGAATATCGATCATGAAAAACAGAAGATATCTTTGTCCATAAAAGAATTGCTGGAAGATCCCTGGGATGATTTTATGAAAAATTTTTCCAAAGGGGACATTATCGAAGGCACAGTTTCTTCGCTTAAACCGTATGGTGCATTTATTGATCTTCTCCCGGGGATAAGAGGTCTCCTCCACGTTTCAAAACTTGGTGACGAAAAATTTCACAGGCATTCCAAAGAGGTATTCAGGACCGGTGAAAAAGTCAAGGTTTGGATCGATCGGATTGATGAAGCTGATAAAAAAATAGCTTTAACCAGAGTAGAGCCCGGAATAGATCTTACACGCCAACTTGCCAAATTGAAAAATGAATCTGACAGAGAGGAAAAGGCATCTTCCGGAAGTGCATTCGGGCAATTACTGGATAGTGCTCTTTCTCAAAAAAAATAGGAGGAAATATGCTTCTGACAATTGATATAGGTAATACCACAACCGGAGCTGCAATCTTTTCTGATGATAAGATAATCTCCAGGAATAAACTTTTAACACCTCAGGAAATAAGTGTTATTTTCCTGAAGAGTCTGGTTAAAGAGGATTGTAGAAATTTGATAAAAGCAGTATCTGTGTCTTCAGTAGTACCTTTTGTTGACGATTCCCTTAAAGTATCAGTTAAAGAATTGTTTGGAGTTGATCCATTTTTTACCGATTATACAACCGATACCGGAATCAAATTAAAGATAGATAATCCCGGTGAAATGGGTGCTGACAGGATCGCAGATTATATAGGTGCTCTATCACTTTACCCCCCTCCTTTCATTGTGATAGATTCGGGGACTGCAACCACTTTTGACATAATCAATAAAAGTAGTGAGTATATCGGCGGATCTATCTTTCCGGGGATAGAGCTTTCAATAAAAAGTCTTGCTCAGAATACGGCAAAATTGGAAATGATCAAATTCGGAATTCCCGAATCGATAATCGGAACCAATACTGAGGATAGTATCAAAGCCGGTATCTTTTACAACTATCTGGGAGGCCTTTCATATATGATCCGTGAATATAAGAAAGAAATCGGATATGAAGCCCATGTGGTTGCAACTGGCGGACTTATAAACTACTTTGAGGGAAAGATCCCGGAAGTAGATCATTTTGAACCTGATCTCATCTATCTCGGATTAAAGAAAATATATGATGATGTGATCGGTTATTGAAGAAAGATCTTTCTATGAAAAATTTTCCGGATGATCAGGATTATATATTCAGAATAATTGACTATCTGTTTGAAAAGTATGGAATAAGTTTTTTCATAACATCAAAGGACTTTGATGTTTTATACAACTGGTGGGAAAAGAAGATACCTGAAGGATTGATAAGAAATTCTATTGATAGTGTTTATAAAAAGAGAATTGCAAAAGGGAGAAAAATAGACAGCTTTATGAATTTTTCATATGAAGTGAAGAAAAACCTTGTGGCAAAATTTGATGTGAATGTTAATTATGAAAGTTCCGGGATTGAAAACAGGAATAAAGATAAAAGTAAGATGTTCTATGAAAATTTCCCGGTGGGATTAAAAAAACTTGAGAATAAATTCAAACTGCTTAGAGATGCTCCTGAACCGAAAAGAGCGATCCTTCTGGAAGATATTTATGAAAAATTGATCATAATGTATCTTAATGATGAGGAAATGAACATAAAAACCGAGATATTTATGAGCAATTTGCCGGATGCTATGAAAAAACCCGAAATACTTAAAAAGTTCAGGATAAATTTTCTTTGCAGGCGTTTCAACATTCCGGATTTTGATTGATGAAGAAAAAAAGGAAGAACAGACTTGATGAAGAACTGGTAAGAAGGGGTGAATTCAAAACATGTGAAAACTCACTTCCTTATATTATGGCCGGTGAAGTGTTTGTAAATGGAAATGTTGTTTACAAAAGTGATCATGGTGTTTCTGAAGCAGATGAGATAATAATAAAAAAAAGATCTGAATTTGTTTCAAGAGGGGCATATAAACTTCAAAATGCTCTTAAGGATTTTCAGATCCGGGTGGATGGGAAAAATGTTGTTGATATAGGTGTATCCAATGGCGGATTCACGGATCTTCTTCTACAGAAAGGTGCAAATACCGTTCTCGGTGTTGATGTGAACATAAATCAGGTTGATTATAAATTGAGAAAGAATGAAAAGGTCCTGCTTTTAAAAAAGAATTCCCGATATTTAAAAAGTGATGATGTCTCTTTTAAACCTCAACTTTTTACAATTGATGTTTCTTTTATTTCTGTGATCAGGATCCTTGAAGCTCTTACGGTATTTGGACCTGTCGATATCATTGCTCTTATAAAACCACAATTTGAAGTGAGCAAAGATGAATCAGAAAAAGGAGGTATTATAAGGAGTGAAGCGAAAAGGACCCGGATAGTAATTGATGTAAAACATAAAGCGGAGGAAACGGGTTTTTCTGTTTTGGATTTTACGTCTTCCGGTATTCAGGGAAGAAAGGGAAACTATGAATATTTTTTTTATATGAAATACGGGCAAAACGGATCAATAGATGATAAAATCATCAAAAATGGAATTAAAATATAAAAAGATAGGGTTGATAACCAAGCCTCACGAAGATGTTAAGAAATATCTTGAGGAAGCAGTATCCGCACTTGAAGAATTTGGAGCAGACTATATCCTTGAAGATATTGCCGCAGATATGTTGGGAAGAAAAGAAAAAGTGAAAAGGTCGGAGGTTAGCTATCAATGTGACCTGGTCATCCTGATAGGCGGAGATGGTACTTTCCTTTCAGTTGCGGAATCGGCAGTAAATGCGGGTGTTCCAATAGCCGGATTTAATCTGGGTACTCTTGGATTTCTGACAGAATTGAAGAAGGAAAAAATATTTTCCACAGTTAAAAAACTGTTGAAAGGAGATTTTAGAATATCTGAAAGAAAACTACTTGAAGTTAATTTCAAAAATGAAATTTCCATTTCTCTTAACGATGTGGTTTTCAGCAAGGGAGATATAGCCAGAATTGTTAAACTCAAGCTTGAGATAGATCATGTTGATGTCTCTGAGATTCGTGCCGATGGACTTATTGTCTCCACACCTACGGGATCAACAGCATATTCCCTGTCGGCAGGGGGACCTATACTTGCACCTGAGGTAAATGGAGTTGTAATAACACCGATATGTCCCCATTCTTTGACTTTCAGACCATTTGTTGTGCCGGATTCTTCGGAAATAGGTGTAACACTGGTCTCAGATTCTAATAATGTGGTAATAACACTTGACGGGCAGAAAGTGATACCGTTGCAATTTAATGATACTGTAAGAATAAAAACAGGTGACAAGAAACTTAAAATGATAATTTCTGATGAATTGAATTATTTTAAACTTCTTAGTGAAAAACTTAAGTGGGGAATATAGGGGATGATCCTTGTATGGGGAAAATTTTCTTTCCTGCTTTTTCTTGTATATATTTTTGGATCAAGGATCACCAGAAGTTCTGACATAATTGCTGAAAAGAAAGGATGGGGAAGAGCATTTATGGGAGTTGTTTTTATATCTATGGTCACTTCATTCCCAGAACTTTTTACTGGTATATCCGCAGCTTCAATTGTTAAATCTCCTGAAATATCATTGGGACAGATAGTGGGTAGTTGTATTTTCAATCTAACAATAATTGCATTTATTCAGATCTTATTCAGGAAGAATAATTTGTTCAAAAATAATTCTCGGAGTGGTTTTCTGCCTTTATTGTTCAGTTTTCTTCTGATATTGCTGTTTTCTTCAGCACTTTTGATAAACTTCAGGATCAGGATCCTGAATGTCGGGATCTCATCAATTTTGATATTTCTGATCTATATCATATTTCTACATAAGCTGTTCAAACACCGGAAGGTTGAAGATGAAGAGGAAAATTACAGGAATGAAGATCTTCGTAAAGCTGTTATTTCCTTTGCGGTTTCTTCAATGGTGATTATTGCTGTAGGTTTTTATCTTCCTGTTGTCGGAAAAGAACTCGCAGTAAAAATGGGTTGGAATGATTCCTTTGTCGGAGTCGTATTCCTTGCATTTGTAACATCTTTTCCCGAGTTGATCGTGTCAATTACTGCTGCGAGGCTGGGTGCATTCGAGATGCTATTAGGAAATATTGCAGGAAGTAACCTTTTTAATATAGCAATAGTTTTTATTATAGACGTTTTTTATTTTAGAGGAGATATTATTTCGGATGTGACAGATAAGCATATTTTCTATGCAGGCATAATAGCAATACTTATGAATCTTGCCCTGTTCATCCCTTTTATAAAGGGGAAAGTCATTAGAACTGCTTTTAATATTCCGTTGAATGTTATCTTTATTCTGAGCTTATATTTAATAAGTCTTGGAATTATTTATTAAATAAGTATAAAATAGATTTGTTAATTATCTGGGGAAGAAAGATGAAAAGAATTATCTTAACAACAGTTTTATTTTTTTTGTTTCTGATCATACCGGCATCCGTTTTCTCGGCATCATTCTCATTTGAGAAAGGTGTTGTTTATTTTTTACTGGAGGATTTCCAACAGTCGAAAGCATTTTTCAGTGAATACTTCATGGAGTATCCCGATCCGATCCTGAGGAGAGGTTTTATGCTTCTGACCGATAAGGACAAAAAAAAAGCTAAGATCGAATTCAGAAGCTATCTCAATATGAATTTCAGGTCATTGAATGGAATAGTCGGGATATCTCTATCACTTTCAGATTTGAAAGATTCTACTTCAAAAGAGAATCTTATGAAAGCGATACGGTTAAACAGGAATTTTTCTTCTGCATATGCATGTCTGGGAATGGAATATCTCAAAGAGTTTAATTATCCTATGGCTGAGAAGTATTTCCAAACAGCCCTTCGAATAAGTAATTTAATGGAATACAGAATATTGCAGGGAGAATTGTTTCTTCGGAAAGGACAGCCCGATAAAACAGTTGCTATTATTGAGAAAGACTCAATTGAAAACCCTGATAATTTTTTTCTTAATTATCTAATGGCCAGGTCTCTGTTCCATCTGAATCGGATCGGGGCAATGGAGAAGTATATTTTAAATTCCAGAGAATTAAATAGAACAAGTAATAAAGTCCAGTTATTGTATGCAAACTATCTTCTTAAGAAAGGAAACCCTAAAAGTGCCAGAGAAGTTTTAAAGGTACTCAGATTCAAGAAAACGAATCTTGAATATATTAAAACTTATGCAAAAACACTGTTCAGTCTCGGAAACAGAAGTTCGAAAAATTATTTGTATCAATATTTCACAATTGATAATTGGGATGCTGACATAAACAGGCTCCTTGGCCTATACTATTTTAGGAACAAAACGGATAAAAGTAATATTCAAAATTGGATCTTCCGTGCAATACTTAGTGGAAATTCCGTTGCTTCTCTGCAGAAGGATTTTTCTCAGAATTACAGTTTTCCTGTTCTTGATTCGATCCGTTTCTTTAATATGAAGAAGATCTTCTGGGTAGATAATAAAAGATTTTTTGCTGTAGGGTCACTCCAAAGTGGTGCAAATGAGCGATTATATCTTGTCGATTTTGAAAAAATGAGGATCATTGCAAGTTATAGCTATAACGGAATAATGGATGGAGTTTATTTGTCAGGTAACAGGGACAGGATAATCCTGGAAACCGAGGACCCGTCTTCAAAAAAGACTCTGCTGTATGCAATGATAAAAAACCCGGGAGGTTCTTTTCAATTCCGAAGTATTTATACCGGGCGTGGTGATATACCCCCATTTAGTATTGTTTATAACTCGTCAGGGACAAAAGCATATTTTATTGATAAAAGAATTGAAAGGATATCATTTGAGTCTCCTTTTTCTATAGTGAACAGATTTGGTGAGAAAAGGCCTGTTTACACCGGAATATCAAATTTTGAACTTTATGAATACAATTTTTTTAACAGGAAATTCAGATATATTGAAGATATGGCTGCGATCAATATGATCATGTCAGATTCAATAAAGAAATATTTATTGGTTTATAATGTTGCATCGATAACAAAAAGTGTAGGAAAACTGATCAGAAAAGGGGAAAAATTGGATTCTTTTTCTTCAGAAATAGTTAAAATTAAATTTTCAAAAGATCTCGGCAGTTTCCTGATCTATTTGTCAGATCTGAAGAATGCATTTCAGGCTTTGATCTTTGATAATGAGACTGGAAGAATAATCAAAGTGGATAGTACAATGTTCCTGGATGGTGAGAGATTTGCAGAATTGGAGATCATTGATTTTAATTCGCAAAGAAAAACTTTGATCCTGAAAACAAAAGATAAAAGAAGAGAACTTATTTTGTTCAATTATAAATCAAAATTATATCGTAAACTTGCAGAGAATTATTATGATAGCTACATTGGCCCTGACAACAAATATTTGTATATTCTTACTGAAAGGAACAAGAGACATTTCCTTACTGAGACCCTTTTAAAAATAATAACTGATAATCCTTTCTGGATAGAAGAGTTTCCTTCAAGAAGAGATATAAAATCCATCGATAGTTCCGAAGATCCTTTTACAATGAATATATCAACGAATAAAGGAGAGTTCCTGGAAATGGGACCTGAAAATAAATTTATTTACAGATCACCCTCTTATGATGGCAGTATTCACGCTTTTTCTCCTGACAAAAAGAATGTGGCGGTGTTTATCAATAAAAAACTTTTCATGATAAAGAATAATTCCCAATGGGTCAAAACAGCACATTTAAAAAAGTAAATTTATTTACAGGTATTATTTTCAGTAATGAAATGAAGATCGAGCCTGTACTCTCTCTATTGGAAAAAATGTTTTCGGAGAGGGATCTTGTTTCTGATATTATTGATTTCAATTTTACTGATTACTATTTTGACGAAATGGGGAAACCTCTGAAACGGCTTTTCATATCTTTTTCAAAACTGATATCTCCGGAACTGTTACCGGAAATAAAACTGATCACAAATGAGGTCGAGGATAAATATTCGGTGTCGGGGAAGAGAAAGATCAATCTTGATCCCGGATATTTGTCAGACGCAAATGTGATTATTGCCACTACAAAAAATTATTATCAGAGGATTCCATTGAGATCGGGAATATATGCTCATATGGAATATGTGATAAAAGGGAAGGATCTGAATATGCTTGAATGGACATACCCTGATTTCAGATCTGAGAACTATTTGAGCTTTTTTAGAAAAATGCTCATTCTATACAAGAAAAAGATGAATTTCAAGAAAGTGACATAAAACATTTTAGTCTCTATTTTATAGAAATTTTCATTGACAAATTATGATCTAAGTGATACTTTTCAGATTTATCAGGAGAAGATAATGGAAGAGAAGATCAAAGCAAAAATCATGGATGAAAAGAAGATGATGAGAGCTTTTCAGAGAATGTCGGTAGAAATACTGGAAAGGAACAGAAAGATTGAAAACCTGGTCTTGATCGGGATTCAGAAAAAAGGGGTATATGTTGCAGGAAGAATTAAGAAACTTATAATGGAAATGGAAAATATCGATCTCCCGTTAGGGGTTCTTGATATAACTTTATTTAGAGATGATCTTCACAAACATGAAAATCAGCCTGTCATTCAGAAGACCGAAATAAATTTTTCAATAGAGGACAAAGATATTATTCTTATCGATGATGTCCTTTTTACAGGAAGGACGATAAGGGCTGCAATGGATTCGCTCTTTGAACTCGGCCGTCCCGCAAGTGTTCAGTTGGCGGTTTTTATTGACAGAGGTCATCGGGAACTCCCTATCTCAGCTGATTACAAGGGAAAGTATCTTCCGACTTCCAGAAGAGAGAGAGTAAATGTGAAATTGAATGAGATTGATGAGATTGATCAGGTGCTTATCATGGAACCTACGAGGTTTTAAATGGTAGAATACAAATTTAATCAGAACCATCTCCTTGGAATTGATCATTTGAGTGATAAAGATATTGATACAATTCTTGAAACGGCAGAATCATTTGTTGAAATATCAACAAGAAATGTCAAAAAAGTGCCAGCTTTAAAGGGAAAAACAGTTGTGAACCTTTTTTTTGAGAATTCCACCAGAACAAGAAGTTCATTTGAAATTGCTGCAAAACGGTTGAGCGCAGATCTTATCAATTTCAATTCATCTGTTTCAAGTCTCAAAAAAGGAGAATCTCTTAGAGATACCGTCCTTACTCTGGAGGCAATGAATCCCAATATTATTGTAATAAGGCATTCTGCATCCGGTGCGCCACATTATCTTACTACATTTGCAAAATCATCTATTGTAAATGCCGGTGATGGATTTCATGAACATCCCACACAGGCACTTCTTGATGCTTTGACAATGAAACAGGTTTTTAAAACAATTAGGGGATTAAAGATCTCAATAATCGGCGACATACTACATTCACGGGTTGCCAGATCAAATATAATCCTTCACAGAAAAGTTGGTAATGAAGTTTCAATTATCGGTCCTCCATCGCTTGTACCCGTTGAGTTCGAAAATATGGGAGCTAAAGTTTATTATGATATTGAAGAGGGAATCAGGAATTCTGATGTGGTAATGATGCTTAGGGTCCAGAGCGAAAGAGGGGCGGGCAATTATTTCCCTTCCATAAGGGAATATAGAAAACATTTTTCCATAAATGAAAAGGTTTTTTCAAGAGCAAAAAAATCTGCAATTATTATGCATCCCGGGCCATTAAACAGGGATGTCGAGATCGACAATACACTTGCAGACTCTAAAAGATCGGTTATTCTTCAACAGGTGACAAATGGAATAGCTGTGAGAATGGCTGTTCTCTATCTGCTGAAAGGAGATTCCAATGAGTTTGTTAATTAAAAACGGCAGGATTGTCGATCCTGCAACAAAAACTGATGATACTTCGGATATCCTGATCGAGAAAGGGCTGATAAAGAAAGTATCCGGTAAAATATCTGAAAAAGGTGTCAAAACAGTTATAGATGCAAAGGGGTTAATTGTTAGTCCCGGATTTATTGATATGCATGTTCATTTAAGAGAACCGGGGCAGGAAAATAAGGAAACGATTGAGACGGGTATGCTTGCCGCAGCAAGAGGTGGATTTACTTCGATTGCTTGTATGCCAAATACGGCTCCGGTAAATGATAACAGATCTGTAACTGAATATATAATTGCCAGATCTCATGAGGTCGGGACCGTAAATGTATTTCCCATTGCATCTATTTCAGTTGGAATGAAGGGAATAGATATAACAGAGATGGCAGATCTTAAAGCGGGTGGTGCAAAAGGTTTCTCAGATGACGGGCAATGTGTAATGAGCGCGGATCTTTTCAGAAAAGCACTTGAATACACAAAAATGCTTAACGTTCCGGTTATAGAACATCCTGAGGACCATTCGATATCAGGAGATGGACAGGTTAACGAGGGGTTTATTTCATACAAATATGGTTTGAGGGGAATTCTCGGAGCTGCCGAAGAAGTAATAGTTGCCAGAGATATAATTCTTCAGGAAAGGATAAGATCACTGCTTCATCTTACTCACATTTCAACCGCAGGATCGATCGATCTTATAAGAAATGCCAAAGCAAAGGGGATTCAGGTTACATCGGATGCAACACCTCATCATCTGTTGTTAACCGAAGAATTGATCACTTCTTATAATCCTGTGTATAAGATGAAACCTCCTCTGCGAACAGAAAAGGACAGGCAGGCGCTTATAAAAGCTTTGAATGACGGGACCATCGATGCAATTGCATCTGATCATGCTCCTCATACTTTCGACGAAAAGGATAAAGAGTTCGAATATGCACCTTTCGGTGTCATCGGACTTGAAACTTCATTCAATGTGATCTTTGACAGACTTGTTAATGAAGGTATTATAAGTTTATCGAAGTTTATTGAATTATTTTCAACAAATCCAGGTAGAATACTCGGGTTGAAAGGGCGTGGTGTTGTGGAATCGGGGGCGTTTGGGGATCTGACGATCTTTGATCCACAAAAGCCTTTTAAAATAGATACCGGGAAATTTTTATCAAAAGCAAAGAACAGTCCTTTCAATGAATGGAAGGGGAAAGGTTCGATAGTTTACACTATTGTAAACGGGAAAATTGCTTATCAGGCCTGAGATACTTTTGATTCCAACTTGATTTCTAAATAGTTATTTTCTTTTATGGTCGTTTTATACTTGTTTGAAACAGGTGATCCGCATACCCATAAAATGTCATTGTTCCCGTTTAAAACTACAGGGAGAAGATTCCTGAGATCTGAAGGAACTCCGGATGCTCTTATCATTTCAAATACTTTTTGTCTTACATCAGAATTGATCTTCTGATATTTATCAAGATCTTCTGCATTTCTTATAACGAGAGGATAAATTATTTTATTTAGTGGAATAATAGTCTCAAAATTGGTTTCCGGTTTTTTAAACTTATTCGAAGTATATATGGAGATCTTTGAATTGATCTCATGAATATCCACTTCTCCCGGGGAATTGATCGAATATTTATAGCCTGGAATAGAGATCATATCCTGATAAATAAATCCTTTTTTGATCGAAAAATTAATTCCCGGGACAGATATACCCTTTTTCTCCTCATGGTTATCCGTAAGTGCTTCAATATGCTCAAAATCTATGTTTAGTAAATCCCCTTTTATCGATCTTATAAATTCCCTTATAATGTGCCTTCTTAGGGATAAAGGTTCCTTCATCAATTCCCGAACCGGAAGTATCCGGCTACAGATCAGATGTTCTGACAGGAATTCTGTAGCTCTGTTCCTGAAGTATTCATACTCTTCCTGTATGATCGAGACCGTACGGAAAATGTGCTTATCCAGGTTCGGTTCTATTTTTTCAATTTCAGGAATAAGATTATTCCTGATATTATTCCTGAGGAAAGTGTTTGATCCGTTTGTCGGGTCAGTAAAGAAATTTTCTCCAGACCTTTCAAGAAAATCTAATATATCGGATTTTGAAAAGATCAGGAGAGGTCTTATTATTCTCTGATCTTTAAGTCCAAAGATGCCGCTTAAACCCTGCAATCCACTTCCTCTGAAAAGTTTAATAAAAAAAGTTTCAGACAGATCTGATCTCGAATGCCCGGTTGCGATCTTTGAATTTGGAAATTTATCCGCCACTTTATCAAAAAAATCATATCTTGATATTGAGGCTGCATTTTCAAGATTAAGCTTATTTTTATTCTTAAAAGCTATTATATTGCCCGACCCTTTGATGAGATCTATATTCTTCTTTTTAAAGTATTCATCGATCCATTTTGATTCGGTATCTGAGTCTTCCCTGAGCTTGTGATTAAAATAGGCAGCTTTCAGGTTAAATTTAATATCATCTTGAAGCTTATTTAGAAGCAGTAGCAGTGTGACTGAATCTTTTCCGCCCGAGAATGCCGAAATAATGGTATCGTTCTTTTTGACAAGACCATTATCGACTATATTTTTAAGGAATTTAGGATATAAATATTTCATAAAAAAATTAGCGGTGGAGGGATTTGAACCCACGGCATATCGGATATGAGCCGACTGCTCTACCGCCTGAGCTACACCGCCATTTGTTTTATTATAGTCGAATTTCAGCCAATAATCAATAGCCGGAATTGCTAAATTTAATACAAACCGAATAAATTCTTTTAAGTCTTTATTGAAAAATAGAAGACTATTCTTGAAATTAACTAAAATTAATTATAGAATTGGTTCTTAAATACGGAGAGGTGTCCGAGTGGTTGAAGGAGCACGCTTGGAAAGCGTGTGTGCTGGAAACGGTACCGTGGGTTCGAATCCCACCCTCTCCGATCTCTTCAATTCAAGCATGTGGGATTTGAACCCGCGATACTCTGGGTTCGAACAGATTCGTCTCCATGCGAATCTTTGGTATTTAATATTCTTCTTATTTTTTTTCCGTAAATTATTCAATAATATTCTCTTTTTATTTCTTAAATCCGTAAAATCTGTTACAATAATTTTAAGGAAACGGCCCGGGTACCCGGCAATACATGCGTGTGAACCTTGTCAGGACCGGAAGGTAGCAGCAATAAGCACGATTTTGTATGTGTTCGGGATTTCCCGGGTCTAAAAAATAATAAAATGTATCTGGCATTAGCAAGAAAATACAGACCTAAAACGTTTAAAGAATTGATAGGTCAGCCTCACATCACAAAGACACTTCAGAATGCAATAAAAATGAACAAATTATACCCTGCTCTGATATTCTCCGGAATGAAAGGGGTGGGAAAGACATCAGCTGCTCGGATATTGGCAAAAGCAATGAACTGTGAAAAAGGCCCTGCTCCCGAACCGTGCAATGAGTGTTCTATATGCAAAGAAATAAATGAAGATAAATCTCCTGACTATATAGAAATAGACGGTGCATCCAATAATGGAATAGAAGAAGTGAGGAGCCTAAGAGAAAAGATCAAATACAGTCCTTTTAAGAATCGCTTCAGAATGGTTGTTATTGATGAAGTTCATATGCTGTCTAATTCGGCATGGAACGCATTGCTGAAGACGATAGAGGAACCACCCGAGCATACATATTTTATAATGGCAACAACTGACTTTCACAAAATACCTTCAACGATAGTCTCAAGGTGTCAGCATTTTGAGTTTAAAAGGATCCCGGTTGAAGTGATGGTATCTGTTCTCGAGAATATTGTTGAAAAGGAGAAAATTGTAATTTCAAAATACGGCCTTTATCTGATTGCAAAATCTGCGGATGGCAGTCTCAGAGATTCCAAAAAGATACTGGATCAGGCTATAGCCATATCTAATGGAGAAATCGAGGACAAAGATGTGATCGATATTCTCGGTATTATTGAGGAGGAGGTCTTTATTGATCTGACCTCGTCATTTCTTTCCTGCGATAGAAAGAAGATCATCTATCTGATTGATGATCTGATCGACAGGGGTATTGATATTCGATTCTTCTATTCAGAATATATTAAGTTTCTAAGAAATTTAATAGTGCTGAAATCAGAGATTGAAATTGAAAAACTCCACAATCTCAACCCGGAGAATGTGTCCAGAATAAAAATGCTTATCAAAGAGGTAAGTGAAGTTGAACTGCTAAGGTATTTTAATGCAGTTAAAGATCTTGAATTGACGATAAAGAATACAGAGAATCCAAAGATAATTCTTGAATATATGTTTATTAAATTATCCTATTTTCCGTCACTCAGGCCAATTGAGGAGCTAATCGAAAGTGTGGAATCCAAAGGGTTGGCAGCAAAGAGAGCACCTCTTGTAGAAAAGGAAAGAATTAAGAGAGTTAAGGAGAATAATAAAACTGATGATTCGGAAATGGAAGCGGATAAAGCCATTAGCGATTCCGTTAATCGGGATGATAGTGGAAAATCGAAGTCAGTAAATACTTCGGAAAAAAAATCTGAAAGTAATGATAGTTTTAATGAGATTACCAAGGATAAACAGATAAAAAATCTGACCAGTAAAATCCAGGGCAGAATAATCTCTGTTGAAAATTTAAAAGGAGACTGATAATGGCGAAAATACCTAATATGAACCAATTGATGAAAATGGCTCAGGATATGTCAACGCAGATGGAAGATAAGATGAATGCAATTAAATCTGAAGGAAATGCGGGTGGAGGAATGGTCAAAATAGTGCTCAACGGTCATAAAAATATTCTTTCGATCGACATTTCAAAAGAGGTCATTGATCCTGAAGATGTTGAGATGCTTCAAGATCTGATAATCGCAGCTTTTAATGACGCGGTGGGTAAAGTTGATGATGAGTTGAAAGATAATCTCGGATCAGCTCTTCCCGGAGGCCTCCCGGGCGGAATGCCTTTTCCGGGTTTTTGATCCTATAGGTGCGAAAATAATATGTATGATTTTACGAATCCTGTTGCGAATCTGATTAATGAACTGAGAAAAATTCCCGGAATTGGAACGAAATCAGCGCAAAGAATTGCATTCCATCTTCTTAAGACCGACAAGGATAGGGTTATGGCATTGGCAAATGCGATAAGCAATGCAATGGAAAAAACACGTTTCTGCAGAATTTGTAACAATATAACTGAATTGGATGTTTGTGAGATTTGCAGTGGAAGTGATCGGGATAACAAAAAAATATGTGTTGTTGAAGAACCATTTAATATACTCTCTATTGAAAGGACAGGCCTTTATAGAGGGAAGTATCATGTCCTGGCGGGGAATTTGTCTCCTGTCAGAGGGGTGGGTCCTGATGAACTTAAGATTGATAGTCTCGAAAGGAGATTGGGCCCGGAAGGGATAGAGGAAGTGATCATTGCAACCAGCCCCACTATTGAAGGAAATGCAACTGCGATCTTTATTTATGATCTTCTGAAAGGCAGGGGTGTAAAGATCACAAGGATCGCAATGGGGTTGCCTATCGGTGCTGATCTTGATTATGTTGATTCTGTTACTATTGCAAAATCGTTCGAAGGTAGGGTAGAATTCAAATAACATGATGCAAAAATTCAATTTGTTGATCAGGTTGTACTTAATAGTTGATTTATATAAAAAATAGGGATAAAATTGAGAAAATGAAAGAGAATTTTGTTATTTACAATGAAGAGTATTTTCAGATCAAGAAGGTTCTTGAAGATCTGAAAGCATCTGTAAGTGCTGATATTGTTTTCGTTACGGATTCGGAAGGGCATTGTATCGCAGCTACAGACGGGATGGATGATTCATATCTTAATTCAATATCGTCTCTTATTGCGGGAAGTATTGCGGCAATAAATAGTATAGCCCAGATGCTTGAGATCAAAAAATTTGAAACCATATTAACAGAATCTGCTGAAAAAAATCTTTATGTTTCCTTAATAAATGAAAGAATGATGCTTATTGTAATCTTTGAGAAAACTTCGAATCTGGGGATTGTCAGATTGAAGGGCAAACAGGCTAATGAAGGGCTGCAGGGAGTTTTCGTTACTATTAATGAAAAATTAAAGGACAGCTCATTAAGCGAAAAGCATTCACCTTTTGAAGGTGTTTCCGATGAAGATATTGACCAGATATTTGGAGACTGAAATTGTCCTTTCTCAACTATTCTACTAAAGAGATTAACTTTAAGATCGTTTATTACGGTCCCGGACTCAGCGGGAAGACCACTAATATAAAAGAAATTTATAACAAGATAAAACAGGACAATAAGGGAAAGCTTGTTAGTTTGGCAACGGAGACAGAAAGAACGTTGTTCTTTGATTTTTTTCCTCTTGATCTTGGTACGATCAGCGGTTATAAGGTAAAGTTTCACCTTTATACCGTACCTGGACAGATCTATTACAGTAGTTCAAGAAAATTGATCTTGAAGGGAGTGGATGGAATAGTCTTTGTCGCAGATTCACAAAGGGAAAGATTCGAGGCTAATATAGAAAGTGTGAATGATATGCTTGAAAATTTAAGGGAATACAATCTCAACTTCGAAGAACTTCCATATATTCTACAGCTGAACAAAAGAGATCTTCCTAATATAACACCGGCCAATGAACTTATTGAGACTTTGAGAAGAAAGGGCGAACCTGTGGTTGAAGCTGTTGCACTAAAAAATACCGGTGTTATCGAAACTCTTAAAGCAATTTCAAAACTTGTTATGAAAGATGTCAAAGAAAAGCTTGGATAGGGAGAAAATCATGTCTGGAAAAACTATAATAGAAAAGATCTTTGCAGATCATTCCGAAGAAGAGATCATCCCGGGAAATATTGTCTGGATAGATCTTGACGTAGTAACTGCAAGAGATTTCGGCGGTCCGAATGTTGTCAAGAACTTTCAGAATAAATATGAAGGAGAAGAAGTATTCGATCCTTCAAAAGTTTTTTTTACATTTGATCTTACGGTTCCACCCAAGACAATCCAATATGCGAACAATCAGACGATCTGCCGGAATTTTGCCAAAGAGAAAGGACTGAAAGTATTTGATATTGACAAAGGGATAGGAACTCATACTCTTATAGAGAACGGGCTTGTAACTCCCGGGTCAATCGTGGTTGGAACCGACAGCCATATGAATATTTTCGGAGCGATAAATTCTTTCGGTCAGGGAATGGGTGATGTTGATATTGCTTTCGGATTCAAGTATGGAAAAACGTGGTTTGAAGTTCCTGAGACGGTAAGAGTAGATGTAAAGGGGAAATCTTCTTATGAATATAGTGCAAAAGACCTTGTTATTAAAATCTTGAGTTTTTTGAAAACTGATAAGGTTTTAGGGAAAGCTGTTGAATTTTATGGAGACCCGATCGAGAAACTGGACTTGCCTGGAAGAATAACATTTCTTAGTATGATAACTGAGATGGGGGGAATAGTAGGCTTTATCCCGTTTAGCAGCGATACAGTGGAAGAGATAAAACTCATGTCGGGACTTGAGAGCATTCCTTCTGAAATAATTGCAGATGAAGATGCCGTTTATTCGGAAAAGATCAATATAGATATTTCTGATATTGAGAGCATGGTTTCCGCTCCTCCGTATCCACATAATGGAAAGAAGATCTCTGATCTTGAAAGGATAGATATCGATTTCGGGTTTGTCGGATCTTGTACAAACGGCAGATTTGAAGATATTCTCAAAGTCTGGACTATTTTGAAAGGAAAAAAGATCAAAGAGGGTGTAAAACTTTCGATAGTACCCGCCACTTTAGCTGTTTATAGAAAAGCACTTGAAACTGGCATTTTTATGGATCTTCTTGATGCAGGGGCAATAATAGCAAATCCAGGATGTGGCGGATGTGCACAGGGACATATAGGTATGACAGGTAAAGGTGATGTAATGGTCTCCACCGGCAATAGGAATTTTCCCGGGAAACAGGGGGACGGATTCAACTATCTGGCATCCCCTGAAATTGTTGCTTATTCGGTACTTAACGGGTTTATTTCAGACAGGGAGTTTACAAATGACTGATTTCAAAATAAAAGGAAGAGTTTGGTTGATAACAGATGATAAAGGTGATCTGATCAATGATATTGATACTGATCAGATATTTCATAATGCTTTCCTCCATATAACTGATATAAACGAGATGGGAGAGCACACATTCGGAAATCTTGAAGGTTGGAAAGATTTTTCCCAAAAATGTAAACCTGGAGATATTGTCCTCGCCGGATCAAATTTCGGTTCCGGATCGTCCAGGCAACAGGCGGTTGATTGTTTTAAATCTTTAGGAGTTCAGGCCATAGTTTCTGATTCGTATGGTGCTATTTATAAAAGAAATGCCATTAATTCCGGTTTCCCGATATTGATTATTGAAGGGATCAATAAATATGTAAAGGATGCAGGGATTAAAAACCTTAACGAGATCGAGTTGGATTTTATAGCCGGAGAACTGAAAGATATTTCTTCAGGAACAATGATTAAAACTGAACCATTCTCCAAAGTCCAGAAGGATATAATGAAAAAGGGGAGTCTTTTGAATATCTGATCAACTCTGTTGTATCCGAAATTACTGATAGTATTGACTTTTCGCCCGAATTAATGTAAATATAACCTTATCCGGGAGGATTTTATAATGAATAAAAAGGACTTGGTTGCTGAATTGCTCGTAGGTTCAGATATGACAAAAACCAAAGCTCTGAAATTTGTGGACCTGATGATAGATACTATAACTAATGAATTAAAAAAAAAGGATGGGAAGCTTACTCTTGTAGGTTTCGGCACATTCAGGACCAGCATAAAGAAAAGAAAAAAAGGACGAAACCCCCGGACCGGTGAGGAAATTATTATTCCTAAAAGAAAGAGTGTTAAATTTCTACCCGGGAAAAAACTGAAGGAATTAGTAGATTGATCGTTTGATCATCGAAGAGGCGCGTAGCTCAGCTGGTTAGAGTGCTATCTTGACATGGTAGAAGTCGGCGGTTCGAGTCCGCCCGCGCCTATTGTAATTAATGGGAAAAGATAAAAAGACTATTTTGTTGAAAGTTGACGGTGAACTTAAAGATCTCACATACTCTGCAGAGGAAATATCGGATGTAGAAGAGATCAGTTTTGATTCTCCTGAAGCGCTTGATGTATATAAGCACAGTTGTGCACATTTGCTTGCTCAAGCGGTCATTGAGCTTTATCCCGGAACCAGATATGGCGTAGGTCCGGCAATTGAAAATGGTTTTTATTATGATTTTATAACGAAAGATCCTTTTACTCCTGAAGATCTTGATAAGATAACAAAAAAAATGAGATTCATTGTTAAGCAGAATATTAAGATTGAGAAAAAAATTCTGAAAAAAGAAGAATCAATAAAGATCTTCAAGGAACGCGGGCAGGATCTGAAGATAGAACTTATAGAAGATAAAGTAGAAGGTGATTCGGTTTCGGTGTATTCTCAAGGTGAATTCATTGATCTCTGTCGGGGACCTCATTTACCTTCAACAGGGTTTTTAAAGAATTTCAAACTGACATCCATTGCTTCCTCTTATTGGAAAGGGGATGAGAATAACAGTTCGATGCAGAGAATTTATGGGGTTGTGTTTCCCACAGATGAACAGTTGAAAGACCATATCGAAATGCTCAAAGAGGCAAAGAAACGCGATCACAGAAAACTTGGGAAAGAACTTGACCTGTTCTCAATAACTGACGAAATAGGAGCCGGTCTTGTTTTGTGGCATCCAAAAGGAAGTATGGTAAGACATGAGATAGAAAAATTCTGGTATGAAGAACATCTCCGGAACGGTTATCAGTTGGTGAACTCTCCGCATATTGCCAGATATGAATTGTGGGATAAAAGCGGGCATAATTCTTTTTATTCAGAAAATATGTTCACTCCGATAGAATTTGATAATACAAAATATAGATTAAAACCAATGAATTGCCCTTTTCATATTGAGGTTTTCCGATCAAGGAACAGAAGTTACAGGGAAATGCCTTTAAGATGGGCTGAGCTTGGAACAGTATATAGGTATGAACGGAGCGGTGTCCTTCACGGACTTTTAAGAGTGCGTGGTTTTACACAGGATGATGCTCATCATTTTTGTACTCCTGAACAGCTTGACGGAGAAGTAGAGAAACTTATTGATTTCAGTTTGAAAATGTTGAATAAGTTTGGATTTGAGGATCTGGAAATATTTCTTTCAACAAGACCTGAAAAATTTGTCGGGGAAATTTCTGACTGGGAAAAAGCTACTGAAGCACTAAAGAATGCACTTGAAAGACTAAACGTAAATTATGAGATTGATCCTGGGGAAGGTGTCTTCTACGGTCCTAAGATTGATATTAAAGTGAAAGATCAGTTGAAACGTTCATGGCAGTGTACGACTATTCAGGTAGATTTTAATCTCCCTGACCGGTTCAATTTAAAATATTCAGATAATGATGGAAAGATTAAAAAACCCATTATGATACACCGGGCACTTCTGGGATCGCTGGAACGCTTTTTCGGAGTGCTTATTGAGCATTACGGTGGAGCATTCCCTTTGTGGTTGTCACCCGTTCAGGTTAAAATTCTTCCTGTCTCCGATAAGAACCACAAATATTCAAATGAGATCGAACAGAAAATATCTGAAAAAGGGTTCCGGGTCGAAACAGATGACAGAAATGAAGGAATAGGACGGAAGATAAGAGATGCCGAAAATATGAAAATACCTTACATCTTAATAATCGGTGATGAAGAAGAAAAAGAAGGAAATATATCTTTTCGAATTCATAAAAAAGGTGATCAGGGAAAAATAGATATTTCAAAATTTATTAAAGAGATAGAGAGGATAAGAGAGGAGAAATGTCCGGAATATGAAATACAATAAGCATGTAAAAAAGAAAAGGCTTCACCAGATCAACGGAGAGATTAGAGCCGCTAAGGTTAGATTGATCGATGAAGAAAAGAATCAGGTTGGTATAGTGTCTATTAACGAGGCTCTGGAAATGGCAAGAGATAAGGATTTGGATTTGGTTGCGATATCTCCTGACGCAGATCCTCCGGTTTGCAGACTTCTGGATTACGGGAAATATCTTTATTCTCTCCAGAAAAAAGCACATGAAGCACAAAAATTGCAGAGGAAAGTTCATATCAAGGAAATAAAGTTTACTCCGGTGATCGGAGATCATGATATTGATGTGAAATTAAAGAAAATAAATCAATTTCTTGAAGAAGGAAACAAAGTTAAGATCACAATATGGCTTAAAGGAAGACAAAAAAGAAAGCCTGAAATGCTGAATATAATGACCGACAGGATAGTTGAGATATTAAAGGATATATCTGATATAGAATCACCTCCAAAGAGAGAGAGATGGAGCTATCATATTCTTATCGGCCAGAAAAAAGGAGGAAAAGATGCCAAAACTAAAAACTCATAGAGGGGCGAACAAAAGGTTGAAAGTAACAGGAACGGGGAAAATTTTAAGAATGAAAGCAAATGCTTCACATATACTTACAAAAAAAAGCCGGAAAAGAAAAAGGAATTTGAAACAATCGACGGTTGTAGTGAGTGAAGAGTTCAAGAGATTAAAAGCCTTGTTGCCTTATTCATAGGGGGAAAAAATGCCAAGAGTTACAAGAGGAAATAAAAAGTTATTAAGAAGGAAGAAGATATTAAAGCTTGCTAAAGGATTCTTCGGTGCGAAAAAATCCAACTACAGAACAGCAAAAGAAGCTGTAGAGAAATCACTTACATATGCATATCGTGATAGACGGAACAAGAAAAGGGATTTTAGAAAACTGTGGAATATTAGAATTAATGCGGCTGTTAGAGAATACGATCTGAGCTATTCGAAATTTATGAATGGTTTGAAGAAAGCCGATGTTATTCTAAACAGAAAGGTTCTTTCCAATCTTGCCGTAAATGATCCTGAAACTTTCAAGCTTATTGTAGACAAAGCTAAAGCTTCCTTATGATCGATGACCTCAGGAAAGAGATTGAAAATATAAAAGAGAAGTTAGTTAATGAAATAAATAATATTCAATCTCCGGAAGAATTCCAGAAGATCAGGGATAAGTTTCTCAGCAGAAAAAAGGGGTTACTTTCTTTGCTTATGACAAAGTTGAAGGAGCTGCCTCCTTCCGAGAAACCTGTTTTTGGAAATCTGATCAATTCTGTAAAAAAGTTTACTGAAAACAAACTGAATGAAGCTGAATCTCAGTTGGATAATAAATCCGACAAACGAATTGATTCGACTCTGCCTGAATTTGAAATTGTAAACGGAAGTACTCATCTGATAACGTTTATAAGAAGATCTATTGAAGATATTTTTCTTAATATGGGTTATAAGATCGCTGAGGGCCCTGAAATAGAGTTAGATGAAAATAATTTCACACTTCTGAACTTCAAGGAAGATCATCCTGCAAGGGATGAACAGGACACTTTTTTCATAAAGGGATATACGGACAAATTGTTAAGGACACACACTTCTCCTGTTCAGGTTAGATATATGAAGGAGAACCAACCTCCAATAAAAATAATATCACCGGGGAAAGTTTTCAGAAAGGATGAACCTGATGCTACTCATGTACCGGTTTTTCATCAGATAGAAGGTCTTCTTGTTGATAAGGATATTAATTTTTCTCATCTTAAAGGCACTTTGGAAAAGTTCTTGAGAGCGCTTTTCGGTGAACAAACCCTGCTAAGGTTCAGGCCCGGATATTTTCCGTTTACGGAACCTTCGGCGGAAGTAGATATAAGTTGTTTCCTCTGTGGCGGGGAGGATAATAAATGCCGTATTTGTAAGGGAAGTGGATGGCTGGAGATACTTGGCAGTGGAATGGTACATAGAGAAGTATTGAAAAATTGCGGGATTGATCCGGATGAATATTCAGGTTTTGCATTCGGCCTGGGAATAGAAAGGATTGCGATGCTTAAATATGGAGTTACAGATCTGAGGTTTCTTTTCGAAAATGATCTCAGGTTCAACAGCCAATTCGGATAAAAAATGAGAATAAATTTAGAATACCTGAAACAGTTTATTGATCATGAATATGATAAAAGTGATTTGAAAGAATTACTTGCTTCGATCGGGATTGAGGTTAATGCGATAATAGATTATAACGGAAAGGATGTTTTTGAAGTAGAGATCACTCCCAATCGTCCTGACTGGTTGTCTCATTATGGAATAGCTCGTGAAATACATGCAAAAAATCCTTCACTGATCCTGAAAGAAATAAAGACGGAGAGAAAGGAAAGTATTGATACAAGTGAGTTTGATGTTGAAATAAGAGATCGTAATGGTTGTGGAAGATATTCAGGTGCAATACTCAATGGTGTAAAGATCGGTAAATCTTCCATCGGACTCAGATCACTGATAGAAAGTTTTGGACTCAGATCTGTCAATAATATTGTAGATATTTCCAATCTTGTTCTAATGACCTACGGGCATCCCATTCACATATTTGATCTTGACAGGATCAGCGGGGAAAAAATAATTATCAGAAATGCAGAAAAAGGGGAAAAAATCGTATTGCTTGATGGAGAATCTAAGGAACTGGATGTTTCGGATCTGTTAATTTCAGACAGGGACAAGGCGATTGCCATCGCAGGG
>CAYNUG010000022.1:0-23309 GCA_964400545.1 uncultured Clostridia bacterium
TGTAAAGGATCGTGACATTTTCTTCCTCATTATAGACAGGGATAACAATTGAAAGAAACTTATTATTTTTCATTTACATACCCCAGTTCTACTAATTTTTTTACAACCTCATCAGCATCAACATCAGGGCCGAGTTTCACTTTTGCAAGAGGATGAAATATCTTCCCCATTTTTATTCTCCCCCATATTCTTTCATGGAAAAAATATGCTGTGAGTTTAAAGACCATATCAAGTCCGCCGATCTCCAGGGCAATTTTCACTTCTCCAGTCAAAAAATAGGCGATACTGAAAGTGATGAAAGTTGCGATTATCCTCCAACTTATTGCTTTTGCAATGCTTCTTATGTTTGTTTCTCTCATAGAATATTCTCTGATTTTTGGAATGATTATACATTCTTTGTAACGATATTTCAATGAACGAGATGTCAGATCGTTAAGAATATCATTTTTTTTGAGTTGAATTTTTTTCAAAAAAATACTAATATTAGTTGCACAGGAGTAAGAATGAGAGATGTTGATGAATTGATCTTAAAGTTAAAAATTGAACTTGGGAAAGCAGATCCGAAAGACAAGTTCAAAACTGCAATAAATGAAATAGCGGAATTTTTTATGTCGAATTTTGAGATCTCGAGAAATGAGGTTGCCTTATTACTTACAAACAAGCCAAGGACCATTCTTTCTTTTGCACATCCCCCTTATCTCGTTAACGCAGGGATGATACCAGTAGATCTCAGTGAAGCAATCGCTTCAAGAATATTCCGGAGCGGAAAAGGATTCATTGATAATAACCTTCAGCAACAGAGACACCTTTTTATTTTTGAGAGTGTAAAAACCCCTGAAAATAAAATAATGCCCATCTGGAAAATGATCGCAGCAAGGATCTCTCATGCCGATGATAACTTCGGTATCATTGAGATCTCAAAAAGATCCGTCATCTATTCTGAAGCGGGAGCAGATTTTTCCGCATCCGACCTCCATTTCCTTGAAGAATCCATAAAAAAAGTGGCCCCCATAATCAAAGAAGTGATGCCGGAAGATTTCAGGGGAAAATTTAATTGAGACAAAGACTTAGAGATATCCTCCTCAAGCTCTCGGTAATCAAAGACAGGGAGTTTACACTCGCCTCCGGGAAAAAAAGTAACTTCTACGTTGATGCAAGGATAACGACTCTTCATCCGGAAGGTGCATTTATTATAGGTAAGTTATTCCTGAATATGCTTAAAGAAATGGATGCGGATTCGATCGGTGGTTATTCGATCGGGGCCGATCCCATTGTTTCTTCAATATCTGTTCACAGTTTTATGGAAAAAATGCCTATTCCCGCATTTATAATCAGAAAACAGGAGAAAACTTACGGAACAGGGAAGATAATTGAGGGGAATTTCAAGAAAGGTGATAAGGTTGTAATATTTGATGATGTAGTAACCTCTGGGGGATCAATACTTAAAGGAGCAGCCGAAGTTGAGAAAGCCGGTGGAACTGTGCTTGCAGTTATGGCGATCATCGATAGAGAGGAGGGCGGCAGAGAAACAATTGAGACCGCTGGTTATCCCTTCAGTTCGATATTTACAAAAACCGATCTGCTCTAAAAAAGTTTATCACTTTACCAAATTCTGATAAAATCAGGAGACAAATGAAAAAAAAATATTCATCCCTTGTATTATCATTGATAATAGTCCTTTTATCTGGTTGTAGAATCCCGGAAATAAGCACGGAGAATTCTCTGTCAGGGGAAATATACAACTCGGTCAGGATCAATGTAAGAACAATTACTGACAAAAGTAAAGAAAAAACAAAGATCCTCCTGGGATTCGACCGCAGAGTGGACAGACTCATATTCCTGGGGCCTTTGAACCAGGTCCTTTTTGAGATATTCGTCAGAGGAAATTATTCAAAGGTCATTATTCCGAAAAGAAAAAAATACTGGGAAGGAGAATTCAGGGAATTTCTGCACGATCTGTGGCATATCGATCTGACATATAACGAAATAAAGGCCCTTCTCCTCGAACAAAGGGTGAGTGCAAAAAAATTGAGAAAGAACGGATTCAGGATGCAGATCATAAGATCAGAAAGAAAAAAATTCCCCATCATGATCAATCTCACAAGCAAAGAACTGAAACTGGAATTCAAGGTCTATGAGGTCAGAGAAAGACCAGGAAAAATAGTTTCAGAAAAAAAATTGCAAGGTTATTCCAGGGTATCACTTGGACAAATGATCGGCAATGACCCGAAATAATATGGAGTTCAGATCTTTCGCCAAAATAAATCTCGGATTGGAAGTGACCGGGGAAAGAGAAGACGGATATCATGAATTAAGAACGATTTTCCAGACCATCTCTCTTTTTGATACCATCAATATCAGGAAAAATAATAAAAACAGGATCTTTTTATCAGGAGATGATGAGAATATCTCATGGAACAGTTCAAATACAATTGTAAAAGCATTTGATCTGATGTACAAGAACTTCACTCTTGATCAGGGATTCGATATTCAGGTCAGGAAAAAGATACCTCCCGGTTCGGGACTTGGAGGCGGAAGTTCAAATGCCGCTGTTATCATGATGTTCATAGTGGATTATTTTAGTTTAAAAGTTTCGAAAAATGAGTTGATAGAGCTAGGAATGAAAATAGGTGCAGATATTCCTTTCTTTTTCACAGGTGGTACAATGCTGGGAGAGGGCATTGGTGAAATACTGACATCAATAGACGAACCGGCAATTGAAAGTATTGCTGTTCTGATGCCCGGTTTACATATTTCGACAGGAGATATTTTCTTAGATCACAACTTGACAAAAACACCCTTTAAAAGTAAAATAATTACCTTTTTAGGTTCTGGTGATATCTCTATGCTGAAAAATGAGTTGGAATCCACGACTTTTAAAAAATATCCGGAATTAAAAAGGATAAAAATGAAAATGGAAAGTTTAGGGTTAGATTATGTATCAATGAGCGGAACGGGATCATCATTGTTCTGTTTCCCTACTGATACCCAGAAGACCGCCCTGAGATCTGTCTTTCCGGATATATTCATTGGAAAGCTCCTTGATAATAAAAAATATCAGAATAGCATTGGGGCGTGGCCAAGCGGAAAGGCATCGGTTTTTGGAGCCGACATTCGGAGGTTCGAATCCTCCCGCCCCAGGATAAAAAAATGATTAAAAACAAATATTTGATCTTTTCGGGTTCATCGAATCTTCCTTTGGCAAAAAAGATCGTCGGAAAATTGAAAAAAGATCTCGGTAAATCAAGTCTCGGAACATTTTCCGATGGTGAGATAAGGTTCCAGAGTTGGGAGAATGTAAGAGGAGCTGATGTCTTTGTCATTCAGACCTTTACCAAGGATATTAATTTTCATATCATGGAACTCCTCCTGATGTGTGATGCATTTAAAAGAGCATCTGCCAAGAGAATAACGGCGGTTATCCCCTATTATGCATATGCAAGACAGGATAGAAAGGACAGACCCAGAGTACCTATATCTGCAAAATTGATAGCTGACCTGCTTGAAACTTCCGGTTTTTCCAGAATTCTGTCAATAGATCTTCATGCAAATCAGATCCAGGGATTTTTCAATATTCCTGTAGATAATCTAATGGCTCTCCCGATCTTTGTTTCATATTTCAAAAAAATGAAATTGAAAGATCTGGTAATAGTCTCTCCTGATGCCGGCGGTGTCGAAAGAGCAAGAATATTTTCAAGAAAACTTAAAGCCGGCCTTGCGATCGCTGACAAGAGAAGAGCAGAGGCGAATGTTGCAGAGATCATGCATATCATCGGAGATGTAAAAGATAAAAATGCAATAATTGTAGACGATATCATTGATACTGCCGGGACATTGACCGAAACAGTTAAAGCCCTGAAAAAAAATGGGGCAAAAAGAATATTTGCAGCTTGTACACACGGAATACTTTCGGGGAAAGCTCTGGAGAAATTGTCCAACTCCCAGATCGAAAAATTGTTTATAACAGATACCATCCCTCTCAAGGGGAAGCTTAATGATTGTAAAAAGATCGAAGTGCTGTCCGTTTCTGATCTTTTTTCGCAGGCAATATGCAGTATTAATAGAGAAACTTCAGTTTCAAAATTATTCAAATAAAGAGGTGAAACATGGGAAACATAATAGCAGTTAAAGCTGAATCGAGAGATGAGGTAGGAAAACAATTTGCCAAAAAGATAAGAAGAGAGAATAAAATTCCCGCAATAATCTATGGCGAAAAGAAAGATTCGATCCCCATATCAATAAATATGGAAGATATAAAAAAGATATTGAAATCAGAAATGGGCGAAAACACCATCCTGAAGATCAAGAGAGATAAGATCGAAGTTGATGCAATGCTTAAGGATATACAATATGATTATCTCTCGGATAAGATAATTCATGCTGATTTTATCAGAATAGACCTGAAGAAACAGATCGAGATCAGTGTTCCGATTGTTCTCATTGGAGAACCGATAGGGGTCAGATTGGAAGAAGGAATATTGGATTTTGTTAACAGAGATATAGATCTCAGATGTCTCCCGCATAAAATCCCGAGTAAGATTGAAATTGATGTGACAGATCTTCATATAGGCCATTCTTTGAAATTTGAAATTATTGATCTTGATGAAGATGTCGAACTTGTTTCAAGTCCGGAAAGAGTTATTTGTGCTGTTTCGGTTAAGGGAGCAGTTGAAGAAGAAGTTGCTGAAGAGGAAGAAGAAGGCGAAGAAGGAGAAGAGGGCGAAGAGGGCGAAGAAGCAGCTGAAGGAACGGATGGAGAGAAGAAATCTGCAGAATCCTCAGATGACGCTAAAAAGAGCGAAGAAAAGAAATAACATATACAAGACTCTTTGCTTTCCCAGTTAAGAGGAAGGCTGAAAAGACCATAAGGAGGTAAAATGAAAAGAGAGTATGAAATAGGATTTATCATTAATCCTGAAACCGCCGATGATGAGGCGGAAAAGATCAAAACTTCAATAACCGATATCCTTGAAAAAGGAGAAGGTACAATTGAGAATGTTGACGACTGGGGGAGAAAATCTCTTGCCTATCCGATCGATAATCATAAAGAAGGTATTTATGTTTTTATTAAGACGATGGCCCCGGGAAATGTTATCGCAACTGTTGAAAGACGATTAAAGCTTAACGAAAAAGTAATGAGATTTATCGTTATTCGACTTGATGACAAATTCAAGAAAACAAACAAACTTGAGAAAAAATGGAAAAGGATAGAAAGATTTTCCAGAAAATCTGCAGAGTCAGATAGAGAAAGACCGACATCAAGACCATCTTCGGCTACTTCTGAAGTGAAAACAAGTAAAGGTCCTGAACCTGCTACCCCGATAAAGAAAGAGGTCACGAAGAAACCCGACAGTGAAGAAAAAACTGTTACAGAACCGGAAATTAAAGAAAAGAAAAAAGAAGAAAAGATCGAAAAACCTGTAGAAAAAATTGAAACCAAATCGGACAAGGAATCTGAAGTAAAGAATGAAGTCAAAGAAAAAAAGACCGAAGAACCGGTAGTAGAAGAGAAAAAGGAAGAGATCGAGAAGATCGACAAAAAAGAAAAGGAATCTGAAAAGAAAAAGGAAACTGAAAAACCATCAGAAGAGAAGCAGGTTAAACCAAAGAAAGCTCCTGCAAAAAAAACAACAAAGAAAACTGAAGAAAAAGTAAGTGAGGAGGCAGAAAATGCAGAGACCAAATAGACCATCAAGACCTTCCAGATTTCCTAAAAAACAATATTTCTCAAAAAAGAAATATTGCTCTTTTTGTAAGGACAGGATCAGATTCATAGACTACAAAAGATCATCTGAACTGGGAAATTACATTCTTGAAACAGGGAAGATACTCCCCGCAAGAGTCACCGGAACGTGTGCTTATCACCAGAAACAGCTGAGTAAAGCTATCAAACAGGCCCGCCACATGGCTCTTCTAAAATTTATTGAGCCAAAGGAGAGGATGAAATGAAAGTTTTATTAAATGCGGATATAGAACAACTTGGAAAAGTTGGTGATCAGGTTGAAGTAAAACCCGGATATGCCAGAAACTTCCTTTTCCCTGGTAATCTTGCTTTGGAAATAAATAAACACAATCTTGAAATAATGGTTCACAGAAAAAGGAAGATGGATAAGAAGAGGGAATTAGAGAAACTTTCTGCTGAAGAACAGAAGACCAAGATAGAATTGCTTAAAATAGAGATCGAAAAGAAGGCGGGCGAGAACGATGTCCTTTTCGGGTCTGTAACAACTCTTGAGATAGAGAAGAAACTCAAAGACCTCGGAGTTGAGATAGAAAGAAAAAAGATCCATCTTGATGAACCTATAAAAAAACTTGGCGAATTTGTCAGCAGGATCAAATTATATGAAGGCGTTGAGGCCCAATTGAAAATTGTTGTCAACAAAGAAGGAGAAGAAGACGAACCGGAAAAAGAAATAGAAAGCAAACCGGAAGAGAAACCTGAACCAGAAGAAAGTGAATAAACTTTCAGATCCAACAAAACTCCCGGGCAGTGACCATGCGGAAAAAGCTGTTCTGGGAGCAATGCTGATCGATAACAGATATATCGATCTTGTTTTCAATGAAATAAATTCAGACGATTTTTATCGTGCTTCCAATAAAGCGATAGCTGCGGCCATTTACCGTGTCTACGAAGACGGGAAGAAAGCCGATGCTTTAACAGTCGGGGAACATCTCGGACAGGATGAACTAAAATTCGCAGGAGGTTATGCTTATCTGAGTTCTCTTACTGATGGAATTCCAGAAAATTTTGAAGTATCGGATTATGTCGATATCGTAAAAGAAAGATCTGTTCTAAGGAAGATAATCAACACATCCTCTGAAGTTATTTCCAGCGGACTTGAACCAAAGGCGGATGTAAGATCGATCCTTGCAAAACTTCAGGATGATATCATCAAGATCGCAGGATCCGAGATAGATGATGGGTTCAAATCTTCTGAAAAGATCGTCCCGGAAACTATTACAAAGATCCGCGAGATACAGAAACACGGAGACTCCGGAGGGCTCAAATCCGGATTTTATGAGCTTGACGATATGACCGGAGGATTTCAGGATAGCGATCTGATCATAATTGCTGCAAGACCTTCGATGGGGAAAACGGCACTGGGTTTGAACATAGCATCAAACATCGCCATAAAAGGAAACAAATCGGTAGGTTTCTTCTCCATCGAGATGTCAAAACTGCAGATTATGCTCAGGATGCTTGCCACCGAAGCCGAGGTCAACATGAGTGCTCTTGTCAGGGGAAAATACAACCTCACAAAACAGGAATGGAAAAAATTGGAACTTGCTGCCGAAGCACTCTCAAAGAGTAAGATCTATATCGATGATTCAGCAACACTTTCGATCCTGGAAATGAAGACCCGGGCCCGGAGACTTAAGCGAGAAAGTGGACTGGATATCGTTTTCGTAGATTACCTTCAATTGATGAAAGTAACCGGTGAAAATATAAGGAGAAATGACTCCAGAGCACAGGAAGTTGCTGTTATCTCAGCATCACTGAAAGAGATGGCCAAAGAACTTCAGATTCCCGTTGTAGCAATGGCTCAATTGAACAGATCTCCTGAACAAAGAGGAACAAGGAGAGACGGAGGAATAAGATATCAGTTATCAGACCTCAAAGAAAGTGGGGCGATCGAACAGGATGCTGATGTAATAATGTTTCTCCACAGAGATGAACAAAACGAAAAGGAAACTGACAGAAAAGGAATTGCCGATCTCATAATTGCAAAACAGAGGAATGGCCCGACAGGCAAGATCGAGCTTGCATTCCAGGATAAATTCACTAAATTCAACAATTATGATTCATCGGAAGAATATTTCTGATCTTTTTTCCTGAACACTTCCTTAACCCTGCCACCCTGAATATTCGCATGATCTTTTCAAGAAATTTATATCAGCTCAAATGGAACGAATCAATTTCATTTGTGGAATCAAAATTGCTATCCTATTTACATGAAGGAGTTCAGGAGAAAAAAATGAGGAGAAATGGCTTCACCCTTATAGAGCTATTGATAGTGGTTGCAATAATAGGAATAGTAGCCGCTATAGCAATCCCTAATCTGCTTACCGCAATTCAAAAAAGTAAACAGAAAGCAACAATGGGAGACATGAAGGCTGTCGGAACTGCCGTTGAATCATACATTACAGATAACTATCTTGCCCCCTCAAGCCTTGACGCTGCCGGTTTCGGTGGCGAAGCTATCAGAAGATTCCATATAAGAAATTTCCCTGCTGTAGATTCATGGGGGAACGGATGGCTGTATACAAGAAATGCATCAATCCGTGACATATACTCAATAGGCTCACCAGGCAGAGATGGAGTATTTGATGGATTCGATCAGGAGGGAGCATATATAACTAATTCCCTCGCAGACTTCGAAAGAGATATTATATTTTCGACAGGGGTCTTTGTTTTCGGACCAAAAGTAAAGTGACAGTTTTTGTCACATATTATGACATTTTGTTACATAAAAACAATTCTGGTTCGAAATTCCATTGTCATAGAACAAAAAATAATTTGGCAAAGTTAATGCTATAGAATAATAAAATACGAAGGAGGTTCATTTATGAACAAAAAAGGTTTTACATTAATCGAGCTTTTGATCGTTGTCGCAATTATCGGTATTGTTGCTGCTATCGCTATACCGAATCTGCTTACTGCAATCCAGAAAGCTAAACAAAAAGCTACAATGGGTGATATGAAATCTATCGGGACTGCTGTTGAATCCTACATGACAGATAATTATATCGCTCCCGGAGCTTTAACCGGTGCTGGATTTGGTGGTATTGCAATCAGAGCTTTTCACATCAAAAAATTCCCGACCTCAGATGCATGGGGTGGTACATGGGAATATTCTCGTGACGCATCTAACCGTGACGTATATTCAATCGGTTCAGGCGGAAGAGACAACACATGGGATGGTAACTGGAGTGCAACAGGAGAATATGTAGTTAATTCTCTAACTGCATTTGACAACGATATTATTTATTCAAATGGTGCTTTTGTTTACGGACCAAGAGTTAAGTAATTTTAAGAAAAAAAAGAACGGCTGGTTTTTACCAGCCGTTTTTTTTTATACTTATGGTTAATTCTAAATTTTGACAAAAAAAATATTCTATTCATTTATTACACTATTCTTCCTGGTCATCAATTATTCTGTCAGCACTGTTAAAGAATCATTTTTTGAAAGACTACTGTTTTTTCTTCTATTTGTCGCTCTGTTTTATTTTTTTAGTTTTATCGATCTCAGGAAGATCTTTCTGCTCCTGACAGGTATTATTTCACCGATCATTTTTTCTTACGGCATCATTCAGAAATACATATTGTTCCCTATCTACCTGAAAGGAATGGATACAGGTATTTCGTCTGTATCAAAAGCTTTTAAAGGGAGAATCGAAAGTGGAAGGATCTTTTCAATATTTTCACTTCCGACCCTCTACGCTCTCGTCTGTGCAGTTCTTCTTATTGCAATAGTTCATTACATCCTGAATTCTAAAAGTGTCGGCGCAAGATCATTTTGGATAATACTTGGCCTGGCAGGAATATTTAACCTTTTCCTGACTCAATCATTTGCCGGGATTCTTTATCTTCTCGCAGGATTTCCAATATATTTTTATCTAACGGGAAGATCAAATTTTAAGTTTTTGATACCACTTCTGATGATCATATCAGTATTTCTCTTCATTTTTATCGGTCTCAGATTTTCAGAGGCAAAAAAACTGGACCCGATAAAATTAAGGGTCTCAAACTGGACCCAGGCTTTCCGGATGCTCAGGGATAACCCTATCTCCGGTATCGGTATAGGGAACTACGAAGCAAAAGTTACAGAATTCACAAATCCCGGAGAAGCACACTCAATATACGCACATAATTTCATTCTTCAAATAGCGGCTGAAGGGGGGATAGCCTTTCTTTTTATTGGCCTGTCACTTCTGATATTGTTTAGAAAAAGACTGAAACCTGAATTCAACAATGAGAATGCTCTATATATTTCTATTCTTTTTATAATAATTCTTTACAATCTGATCGATATTGGTTTATATTTTTTTTCTGCATCGTTGATATTTTCTCTTATAATCTCTCAGATCTACAGAAAAAGAGGTCCATTACCAAAGTCAGCTGTTATGATAGTGTTTATCTTATTGATCCCTCAACTTATTATCTCTATTTCATCCGGGATAAGAAGGACAGGCTCTTTTCATCTTAATTTCAACAGGATCGATAAGGCAGAAAAATATTTCAGATCCAGCCTCCGCTACAATAGATTCAATCACAGATCACTACTCGGTCTTGCAAAAACCTCTTATGCAAAAGGTGATATTGACAGATCAAACTATTATCTGGGAAAGGTTATTGAAATGAACCGACTCTCCCCTTATGCTCACTATCTTAAATCCAGAATATTGTATATAAAAAAAAATTATCTTTCTTCATTTTATCATGCAGGAAAGGCCAGATCTCTCAATAAAATCAATATCGAATACAAAAAGTGGTTTGATTTTATCAGAACTAATTTTTCCGCAAATCTAAGTAGTATCACAAAAAATGCCGGAGATGCATAATGTTGTCGAATCTTATGTTCAAGCTACGATCTCTTAACGAAGATATTGAACTAATATCGATCCTTATCTTTCTGGTCTTCTTCCCGGAAAAATCATCGTTCTACTATTTCATGATCTTTGCAATTATGATGAGCATCTTCCTTATTCGCAAAATTATCCTCTCTAAAAATATAGGAACCTCAAATTTCACGAAAGGGTTGTTGCTTGTTAATCTGATATTTCTTTTCTCGACGATCTTCTCCATCTATTTTTTCAAATCCCTATTGTTTTTCTTTGATCTGTTTCTTATCTCATCCTATTTTATTCTTCATCTGATAGAAGAACGGGAAGAGGAACGAAATATCATGATATTCGGAAATATTATTTCAATATTTTCATTTATTTCAGTCTTGGTCTTTTTGTTTTCAGGAACCCGTGATCTCTTTTTCTCCAATCCTATTATGTCCGGGATCATTTCCGGGATCGGATCTCTAATCTTCCTTTATTATTTTCTTCAAAAGATAAAATACTCCAGTTTTGCACTTATAATATTAAATCTCACAGCACTTTATATTTCTGAATCAAAGGCAGCCTTTCTCGGAGTAGCAATATTCTCATTATTTCTTGTAATGGCAAAAAAGAAAAAAGCCGTTCCTCTGGTCATCGTTCTTATAATACTGACATTCATCATTCCAAATCCTGTAAGAAACATGTTCTACTTTTCGATCTACAAAGACCCCTACTCTGCAGACAGGCTTAAGATATGGAACACAGGACTGAAAATCTTCAAAGCAAATATATTTGCAGGGACAGGTGCAGAGAATTTCAACGAGCTTTCTAAAACCTATAACTTCAGACAAAAGCACGGACCGGCAAACTATTTTAAGATACCAAGAACTCCTCATAGTGATTATATTAAATTGATCTCTGAACTCGGGATATTCGGGATATTCATAATGCTATTTTCGCTATTTTTCATTTTCAAACGAATTCTAAATGGTTCACTTTTCAATATTTCCAAAATACTCATACTTTATCTTTTGTTTCAGGCTCTCTTTTTTAATATTATTTTTCAGACTTTTTTCTTCTTCATTTTAATTTTCTTATTGAAGATACTCTTTAAAGGCGAGATCGAGTTCAGCAGCAATTCAAATTTCATGAGATTAATTTCAGTTCTGATACTGACGATAGTCATTCTTATCGGATATATTTTCCCTTACTACTCAGAACTCATGATCAGGAATACAATAAACGAAAAAGATATTGTCACAATTTTTGATTCCATTAAGAAAGCAGAGAAATTTAATAAGATGAATATAAGTCCTTACTATTACAAATCCGTCTTGTTTTTAAAGGAGTTTGAAAAAACCTCAGATCCGGTATATGTATATTTAGCTTTGGATAATGTTAAAAATATTTTGAGATTAAATCCATATTACAATAAAGCTTATCTGCTTGAATCAGACATATTCCATTCTATCCTTAAAAAGGGAATGTACTATTCGGGACTCCCGGGAGAGATAATCGAGCCTCTTGAAAAGCTTGAAAAAATAGATCCGTTCAATCCTTTTCTAAAATTGGAAAAAGCACAATTATTACTGAAACTCAACAATAAGGAGATGGCAAAAAAAGAGGCTGTAAGAGCAATCTCACTTGAACCGAAATTTATTTCAGCAATGTACTTTCTCCATAAAAATTTCAACTATTTCGGTTCGATCGATATATTCAGGGGAAAAGTAAAAAAGATCCTCAGTTCTACATCCAACTGGGGGAAAAGAAATTCCGAGTATCTTAATGGCCTGATAAAACTTCCCGGGGAACTGGCTGATCTCAGCAAGAATCCTCAATCAGACCCAGATTGACAATATATCCATGTAAATCTATAATGAACCGGTGAAGAAAAAGATATTATTATTTCTTATTTTGATCATTACTGTCCCCCTTCTTTTTTCAGGCGATGAGTCCCCTTTCGGAATTAACGTCCATATCTGCAACAATAAAGTCCTCGCTAAAGTAAAAGAAGCGGGAATAAAATGGATACGTGTGGACCTTTACTGGTCTCTGATCGAATACGAGAAAGGGAAATTCGATTATCAGGAAATAGATCGTATTGTCGACTACTGCAGCCAGAATCAGCTTACGATCCTCGGAGTACTGAGCTCCACACCCGGATGGAGTAACAAAAATAAAGGCATCAATTATCCTCCGGATGATCCGGAAGACTGGAAAAACTTTGTTTCCGTAACGGTAAACCGTTATAAAAATGATATTAAATACTGGAATATCTGGAATGAACCTAATGTTAAAAAATTTTTTGCACTTGAGAAAGATGTTTTCGTAAATAAAATATTTCTTCCTGCAGCTGAATCAATAAAAGTGAACAACCCGGGATCATTTATTGCCGGACCTGAGCTTGCTCATCTCGGTAATCAGGGAAGTGAATGGTATTTCTGGATGAAATATATTCTTACGGAATGTGCAGGGTATATTGATATAGTATCTCATCATATTTACAAGAACTCAGGAGTGTATGCAATATTCGAATCTCTTGAAATAGGCGAGAACATTACTCCTTCTGTCAAAGATGTTATAGACGAATCCGGCTTTTCTTCAGCCCCTTTCTGGCTAACCGAGACAGGCTGGGATACTGAATTGTTCACCGAGGAAGTACAGGGAGAAAGATATCTGGAATTTCTGCAGGAAATGAAAATAAGAAAATATCCGGATAAGATCTTTTTTTATCAAATAATAGACGATATTACTCCGGAAATAAGACCTTGGGGTATTTTGCGAAGTGACGTTTCAGAAAAACCCGCATATGGAATTTACCGTGATTTTATTTCAGGTATGTACCCGCCTATTGAAGATACCGGGGAAAGAGAGCTCTCAAAAAAATGCTATATGGAGGAAAGTATTTCCCGTTCCGGAATTAAAGACAAAACAAGATTATTGGCAAATCTTAGAAAATTCAGAGACCTTATCAGGATTTTCCCATTAACAGAAAAATTCGTAACGTTATACTACAATTCAAATCCTTTGCTTAAAAGAATTGCAGAACAGATCCCTTTATTTCGAAAAATATCTGTTGTTACAGCTACCATTATTGATCATTTGATCGAATCGAATCCATTTCAAAACTCAAGTTATATCGCCGATCTTAAACCATAATGCTATATCTGTTATTTGCTTCTCTGATATGGTCTTTTTCTTTCGGTTTGATCAAAGGAAATCTGAGTGCTCTTGATCCGAACCTTGTTTCATTTATAAGGATTGCTATCTCATTTCTTATCTTTCTTCCTTTTATAAAGAAAAAGGATATCGACCGCACGTTAAGATTCAAACTTTTGTTTACAGGAGCTGTTCAATACGGTCTTATGTATATTGCTTATATCTACTCATACAAATTTCTTAAGGGGTATGAGGTTGCATTATTCACTGTTTTCACACCTTTTTATGTATCTGTAATTAATGATATCCTCAGGAACCGGTTCCACAGAAATTTTATGCTTATCTCAATACTCTCTGTCAGTGGAACTGCTGTTATAGTTTATAAGGACATTTCTTCCGCACTCTTCATTCCCGGATTTATTTTAATTCAATTATCAAATATCTTCTTTGCCTGGGGCCAGGTGCATTATAGAGAAATAATGAAAAACAGAAATGACATCAGGGATAGAGATGTCTTTGCATATCTCTACTTAGGAGGTCTGATCATTACATTGTTTTCTGTTCTCATAACAGTTGATACCAGTTCCATTTCCATAACGGGGACAGAAGCTCTCACCCTGCTCTATCTCGGGACGATCCCTTCCGGTATCGCATTCTTCCTTTGGAATTTCGGAGTGAGAAGAACTGGCATAGGAATGATATCAATTATGAACAATCTGAAGATCCCTTTCGCAATCATAATTGCCATGACAGTTTTTGGCGAAAGAGGAAACCTTATCAGAATAATTACAGGATTTCTGATACTACTCTCTGCCATGATCTACAACGAGATCTCCGAAAAGAGGAAAAAAAGATCAGTTCCTCCCGGACCTTCTGGTAAATGATACGAAGAATCTTCTCTTCGCACTATTCCCATCCGAGTCTATTACCTCAAGTATGTGCCAACCGGCGGAAAGATCAACAATCATTTTGTGTTTATTCTTTGTCACCCCTCTGTAAAGTTTATCAACATACCAGAAGATCTCTTTATCACTGAATTTGTGAGCAACTCTTATCGTTATGTTCTGGACCTTTCTGTTGAAATCCACAGGGATCAGAATTCTTGCATTCCTTACCGGATAGAGGATCTGAACAGGATTTTGTCCGGAACCTGAGGAACATCCCTTTGTATGTGGCGGTACATGATCAATTATATCTCCTTTTTCTCTTAAGAACTGTGCAACATCCGGAGGGAATATCAATTTTTTTACTCTCTTATATTTTCCTTCCTCCCAGCATAGAGAGCATACACTGAATTTTTCATCAAGGGTCACATAAACAGATTTGTGATAAGGACAAAGAGGAATGACACCGGGTCCCGGAGGAGCATTTTCAAAAACAGTTTTCTCGCAATTCTCACCTGCCAAAAATCCTGTTCTGCTGCAAAGTTCCACTTTTTTAAAATGTAACTCTTTTTTGCTGAACCATTCTCCTGAAACCTTTTTCGGAAGATAATTAAATATATCAAAAAGTAGTGGTGCTGCACATTTATAACCCGCCAGATCCTGATTTCCCTCACCCCTGAAATTACCTACCCAGACTCCGATGGTCCATTCCGGACTTACTCCCACAGCCCATGCATCTCTCTGCCCGTAACTTGTTCCTGTCTTCCATGCTATCGGAGTTTTATTCTGATATTGTTCCCAATAATATTCAGACCCAGGTCTCTTCAATTCCTTCAGCATATTCAGTGTCAAATACGATGCTTCGGGACTTATCAGTTCCAGAGATTCATCAGTATCCCTGTCGAGCGAGGAAAAGATCAATGGAGAAAAGCGACCAAAATTTCCCAACCCTCTGTACAACCGGACAAGTTCAGTCAATCTTGTCTCCGCTCCTCCAAGAATCAGAGTAAGCCCGTAATCATCAGGAGGCCTTACCAGTGTGGTCAACCCGCTCTCCTTCAGAAAAAGATAAAACTTATGTAGTCCGTAAGAATTCAAAAGTCTTACAGCAGGAACATTCAAAGATCTTATCAAAGCTTCTTTTACCGTAACCACCCCGCTGAATTTTTTAGATGCATTGGATGGAGAAAAAGAACCAAAATATGAAGGGATATCCTTGAGAATGGTCCTTTCAAGAATTGCTCCTTCATCAATTGCCAATGCATAGAGAAATGGTTTGAGTATTGATCCTGAAGATCTGGCTGCTCTGGCCCCGTCCACCTGTCCATTCTTCTGATAATCATAGAAATCCTGTGACCCACAATAAGTTCTTATTTTTCCGGTACGTGTTTCAGCAACAACAACTGCACCGTTATTTATTCCAAATGAAGCCAGATACATCATATGTTCTTTTAAAAGATGCTCAATCCTGACCTGATGATCTATATCTATGGTCGATCTGATCTGGACCCCTTTCTTCCCGTATCTGTTCCTGATATATCGAGAGAAGTGTGGTGCAACTGAAGGAAATGTAATTAATTCAGAAGGAACATTCTCAGAATAACTCTGCTTATAAATGTCTTCTGTAATAACACCTCTTTTTAATAGTTTAGTCAGGAGTCGATTCTTTTTTTTTATCAATTCTTTTCTATTGCGAAGAGGAGATATAAGCCCGGGAGAATTCGGGAGAACTGCAAGAACTGCAGCTTCATTCCATGTCAGACTCCCGGGAGATTTCCCGAAATATCTCATAGAAGCAGCCCTTACACCAATTATATTCCCACCATAAGGGGCATTATCCAGATACATTCTGAGTATCTCTTTTTTTGAATATTTCAATTCAAGCTTCAGTGCCTGGAACATTTCAATAATTTTATTCGGAATAGTTCTTCTCTTTTTCATAGAAAGTCTGATGACCTGCATAGATAGAGTGCTTGCCCCACTCTTAACTTTTCCGGCAATGATATTTCTGAAAAAAGCCTTTATCAGCGAAACAGGATTTATTCCGGGATGATAATAAAAATATCTGTCCTCAAAATTTATGACAGCACTGACCAGTTTATCGGGATGTTTAAAAGAGGGATCAGGCGGGAAATACCATTGCTCCCCGCTATTAAGAAATGCCCGTAATAATTTCCCATTTCTATCTGTGACAACAGTACTGTGATCTGATTTAAAAAGATCTCCGGGAAGAGGAACAATAAAATACAGGACAACTATGGAAAATAATATAAGAAAAGTTTTTTTATATCTCTTTAGATCTCTGAACCATCGACCCTTTTCAAAAAACATAAGAACCCAATACTCCTTTTGTCAGTATATTTGTCTGACAAAAAGTATATCACATAACATTTTAAAACTAATAATTTGATGAACAACTTTTTCTTTCATGTCCGGGTTCCTTGTTATTGTAATTCTGGATAAGATGCTTTGCCCGAAATTGACAAAAAGTTCAATATAGTTTATTATATCGCTTAATAATCTATGAAAATCTATACAGCTGATGAAGCTGGATTTTGTTTTGGAGTAAAAAGGGCCTTGAACATAATTGACCGACTTCATGAGAGTAATGAGAGCATTGAAATTTACGGACAGCTCATCCACAATAATACCGTTCTAAATAATCTTAAGAAAAAAGGGATCAATTACATAGATGATCTGAAATATATCGATCAAAACAAAAAAATTATAATAAGAACTCACGGGATCCTGAAAAGTGAAGAAGAATTTCTGAAAAATAATGATATCAGTTATGTTGACGCAACCTGTCCTCTTGTTAAGAAAATTCACAGGATCATTGAACAGATCAACCTGAATAATAATAAAATATTGATAATTGGAAATAAAGACCATCCGGAGATCCGGGCAATAAGAAGTTACGCCATGAACAGTATCGTAGTGAATTCCATTGAAGAATTAAGCATTCTTAAACAGGAAAAATCTGTATCTATCATTGCCCAGACCACTCTCGATTCTGATTTTTTTAAATTGATGCTATCAGAGATCATCAATCGTGTGGAACATGTGGAAATATTCAACACGATCTGCAGTGCCACAATAGAGAGACAGGATGCGGTAAAAAAGCTTGCTCCGATGGTTGATTTTGTTGTTGTTATCGGAGGAAGAAATTCATCTAATACAAAAAAATTATTTAATATTTCAAAAAAAATAAATGAAAACACCTTTCATATAGAGAAAAGCGGAGAATTGGAAGATCCTGAATTACAGATCAGATTTAAGAGTTTTAACTCTGTCGGGATAACTGCGGGGGCATCCACCCCTCCGGAAGAGATCGAGGATGTAAAGGTTTTCTTCAGAAATTTTAAAACAGAAAAGGAGAGTTAAAATGGATGAGATCAAAGAGAAAAAAGATACCCCGGAAAATGAAGATTTTTCCAAATTGATGGAGGAATATAGCCTTAAATCGATCAAACAAAGCAGCCATGTTGTTGGTACTATCATTGATATTTTTGATAATAATGTGATAGTGGATATCGGGCAGAAAACGGAAGGGATATTAAATAAAGAGGAACTTTTGGATTGGGAAGGTAATTTCAATCATAAGATCGGGGATTCTGTAACCGTAGTTTGTCAGAATGTAAATATGAAACAAGGGTACCTTATAGTTTCCAAGAAAAATGTGGACCGCGCAGAAGGATGGAAGAAGATCACTGATGCATACGACAACAGTTCGACAATCTCCGGAAGAATATTGAATGTCACACCTGACGGTAAAGGATTTAAGGTTGATACAGGTATTGAGATGTTCCTGCCAATGACACAGGCAGATATCAGAAAAATCAAAAATCCACAAAGCATCGTCGGGGAAAAATTCGATTTTAAAGTTGTTAAGCTCAACCCTAAGGAAAAATCCGGAGTATTATCGAGAAGGATCCTGATGGAAGAGGAGAGAGCTCATGAACTTGAGGAATTGTTTTCAACTTTGAAAGAAGGGGATATCGTAAAAGGTGTAGTAACAAGGATCGAGGATTACGGTGCATTCGTGAATATTGGCGCTATTGACGGACTCCTTCATAAAGACAATATTTCTTATAGCAGGGTAAACCATCCTAAGGAAAGACTCAGGAAGGACGATGAACTTGAAGTAAAGGTTCTCTCTATCGACAAAGAGAATAACAAGGTTTCTCTTGGGCTGAAACAAAAATATCAGGACCCATGGATAAACATTAAAGATAAATACCCTGTGGGACACCGTCTTGAGGCTAAAGTTTTGAAGACTGTAGATTTTGGAGCTTTTATTGAACTGGAAGAGGGAGTTGAAGGTCTGCTTCATATTTCAGACCTGACATGGGAAGGAAGACCCAAATTGGTTGAGGAATATGTTGGAGTTGGGGAAAAGATATGGGTTCAGGTCATAGAACTTAATCCTGAGGAAAGGAGGATCAAGCTTGGTCTTAAACAGCTTGGAATGAGACCCGAACTCAAATATATGGAAAATCATTCAAAAGGTGAGATCATAGAAGGCCTCGTCAAAAAAATAATCAGATCGCGTGTTTTCGTAGAACTTGAAAAAGGCATCGAAGGTGTTATAAAAATATCTGATATATGCTATTTCAGAATAGATTCAGCAGAAGAATATCTCAAGGAAAAAGAGAAAATCAAGATAATGATCATTGGGGATGACCTCGATATGAATTACAAAGTGAAGCTCGGATTAAAACAATTGCATGAAGATGAATGGAATGAGTTCTTTGCCACACACAAAACGGGTGATAAGATAAAAATAAAAGTTAAGGCCGTTACTGAAACAGGTATCAGATGCGAGATAAGCAAATTTGTTGAAGGGTTCATCAGACTAAACGAAATAGATGAAAAGAAAATCACTCTTGAGGAAGTCAGAAATAAGTTCAAGATCGGAGATGAACATGAAGTGGCAGTCCATTCAACAGATCGCAACAGGAAAAGGATATATCTGAGTTTTCGAGAATTAAAAAGAAAAAAAGATAAAGAAGATCTTGAAAAATACGGAAAATCTGAAAACGAATCGGTCACAACGGTTGGAGACCTTTTCGAGAGTGCATTAGATAAAAAGAAATGAAATTTCTGTCAGCACCGTGGAGATGGGATTTTATTTCCAGTTCTGGCAAAAAAAAAGGCTGCGTTTTCTGTAAGATCCCTAAACAGGTGAATAAGGACTCCCTTATCTGTCATCTGGGAAATGAATTTTTTGTAATTCTGAACAAATACCCTTACAGCTCAGGACATCTCATGATAGTTCCATATAAACATCTCGGTTCAACAGAGGATATATCTCCTGAATCTTCTGCTGAGCTATGGAATTTAATGAACAGGGCAATAAGTATTCTTAAAAAGAATTTTTCTCCGGATGGATTCAACATAGGAATGAACATCGGAAGAGCAGCGGGAGCCGGAGTCAAGGATCATACTCACCTTCACATAGTACCGAGATGGAATGGAGATGCCAATTTCATGGGAATTATTGGTAAGACAAAAATAGTTTCCTACGACATCAATCATATTTTTGAGATCCTTAAAAATGGTTTTGCTGAATGAAAAAGTTTCTTCCTATTCTGATAATTTTTCTTTTATTTGCCGGCACCGTCAGCTCCCGCAATAATTGTTATTCGGTAATTCCGATCACACTACCATCTAACACTTCCATGTTGTGTTCCATCTATCCACACAACATCCTCTTACATCATAACGGAGAGGTTAAAGCAAAATCATTAAGATCGATCCTCGGAATATCACGTTCTATAACTGCTTTAGAAGGAAAGATCAGGAAAAGAAAGGGGATACACAAAGATATTCTGAGATCGCTGGGGTACGTATGAATAAATTAATTGCACCAAAGGGAACAAAAGACATTTATTCTCCTGAGATTGAAAAGTGGCAGTTTTTTGAGAGTCGTGTGCGGGAATATTTCAAATTGTTCAGCTATAGAGAGATCCGTACACCTATATTTGAAAGGAGCGAACTGTTTACACGCAGTATCGGTAATGAGACAGAAGTAGTTCAAAAAGAGATGTATACCTTTGAAGACAAAGCTGGCAGAAGTATGACCCTCAGGCCTGAGAACACGGCATCTGTTGTCAGATCTGTTATTGAACATAATCTCCTTGAAAAGATATTTCCCAACAGGTTTTATTATATTGGCCCGATGTTCAGATATGATAAACCTCAAAAAGGGCGTTACAGACAATTTCACCAGTTCGGTGTTGAAGTCTTCGGAGATGCTTCTCCTTATATTGATGCAGAAGTTATTTTTTCAGCATTCGATTTTCTTAGATCTATTAATATCACAAACATGGATCTCCAGATCAACTCTGTCGGCTGCTCCAAATGCAGACCCGAATATATTAAAACTCTCTCCGCCGCCGCATTAAAAAATAAAAACGATTTCTGTCAGGATTGTCAAAGGAAGATATCCACTAATCCATTAAGGATATTTGACTGCAAAGTGGAATCCTGCAGAGCCCTCGCCAATGACCTGCCCGAGATCACAGACCATCTTTGTGAAGAATGCAGTTCTCATTATCAGAGCGTAAAAGAAAATCTTAAATTAACCGGATTGGAGTTTACTGAGAACAAGAAACTTGTCAGAGGACTCGACTACTATACAAAGACCGCTTTCGAAATAACATCTTCTAAGCTCGGAGCGCAAAATGCCATACTCGGAGGTGGAAGATATAACAACCTTGTTAAAGAACTCGGAGGACAAGACCTTCCAGGAATCGGTTTCTCAGGGGGAATTGAAAGGATCCTCATCAATATGAATACACCTCCGGCAGATAACACGAAGAGATTGTTTATTGCTTATCAGGGTGGCGAAGCTATGACCGAAGCATTTAAACTTTCAAACAAACTGAGAAAAGAAGGTTATCTGATCTATATGGACTATTCATCAAAAAAATTATCAAAACAACTTCAGAAAGGAATAAAATTCAATGCAGATTATACGTTCATCCTGGCCGGAGATGAACTGGCAAATAATGAAATTTCAATTAAAGATTTCAAAACACGGGAGCAGATAAAAATAAAAATGGAGGAGCTGGATAAATGGCTGAAGGAAAATTGTTGAAGAGGGATCTATATTGCGGACAAATTGACGAGAAATTTCTTAATAAAAATATAACCGTTTACGGATGGGTAAATAAAAAAAGGGAACTTGGTGGACTAACATTTATTGATCTTAGGGACAGAGAAGGGATTCTTCAGATAGTCATTGATGAGAATTTTAGCGATCGGGAACTGATCAAAGAGATCAATAATGAATATGTTATCTCTGTGGAAGGAAAGGTGATCAGAAGATCAAACCCAAATTCTGAAATGTTCACGGGAAATGTCGAATTAGTTGCTGAGAATATAACCATTCTTAACTCATCCGAACTTCCACCGTTCTTCCCTGAAAAAAATGATAATGTTTCCGAGGAACTCCGTTTCAAATACAGATATCTTGACCTCAGGAACAGTAAACTACAGAAAAATTTCAAAATAAGAAGCGAAGTAAATCTTAAAGTAAGGAACTATCTGAGTGCTCTTGGTTTTATTGATATTGAAACTCCAATGCTGACCAAGGCAACACCCGAAGGTGCCAGAGATTATCTTGTCCCTTCCAGGATCTACAAGGGGAAAATGTTTGCCCTTCCCCAATCGCCTCAGTTATTCAAACAATTATTAATGATATCAGGATTTGAGAGATATTATCAGATCGTAAAATGTTTCCGTGATGAGGACCTGAGAGCAGACAGACAACCGGAATTTACACAAATCGATATAGAAATGAGTTTCGGTGAACAGGAAGAACTTTTCAGTATTACTGAAGATATGATAAGAGATATTTTTTCATCAACATGGAAAATGACCGGGGGGAAGTTCCCTTCGATCACATATAAAGAGGCCATGGAGAAATACGGTTCAGATAAACCCGACCTCAGGATCCCGTTGGAGATCAGAGACTTTTCATCATCCTCCGGATCATTGGGATCAAACATTCTGGATTCAATATTAAGCAAAGAGGGTGTCATTAAAGGATTGGTTATCGGGAACAGTTCCGGGTTTTCCAGAAAGAGACTTGATACCATAAACGAATATATAAGAGAACAGGGCGGTGCAGGCGCCATCTGGATGAAGAAAGGGGATGATAATTTCAAGTCATCACTGAAACTGGAAAGTTCTGCAATAGAAGATTTTTTCAAAAACGAATCCATAGATAATGAAAAAATAATCTTCCTCATTGGCGGACCGGAGAATAAAACTCTTGAACTCACCGGAAAGCTCCGGGAATATCTGGGCAAAGAGATGATCGATAAAGATAAGCTTGAATTTCTCTGGGTCACAGATTTCCCTCTTTTCTTCTACAACGAGGATGAGGGGAGGTATGACTCAAACCATCATCCTTTCACCTCTCCAAAACTTGATGAGATCGATCTCCTCGACTCTGATCCGCTTAAGGTAAATTCGATCGCATATGATCTGGTCCTAAACGGAGTTGAGATCGGAGGGGGAAGCAGGAGGATCAACGATGTCGATCTCCAGAAAAAGATCTTCCAATTGTTGAAACTTTCAGATGAGGAAATTGAGGAAAAGTTCGGTTTCTTTATCAATGCTTTAAAATACGGAGCACCTCCTCATCTCGGTATTGCACTTGGAATGGACAGGATAGTAATGCTTTTGACAGGAGAGGAATCTATC
>CAYNUG010000023.1:0-8981 GCA_964400545.1 uncultured Clostridia bacterium
GTTTCCACAAACCCCTGGATCAAGGTCAAAGGAGTTTTGAGCTCGTGAGAAACATTGTCGACAAGCTCTTTTTTATACTGTTCCATCTTTTTTCTGTCTGTTATATCGTGAAAAACAACTATTATTTTCTCTTCATCATGCATCGGAGAACTCGTGCAATAGTATATTTTTTCCTCTATTTCCAGTTCAAGGGTATGTCTTTGTTTTTGCTCTTTTGTTGAGGCGATTATATTTCCTATTTCCCCGCTATTTAAGATTTCCCAATAGTATTTGTTTTTGAAACTTTCAGAAGTGAATATTTTTTCAAAACCCGGATTTACGGTTTCAATTACTCCTTCCCTGTTTATTACTATTAATCCCTCATTTATTGAGTTTATTATATCTTTTAAACGTTCTTTTTGTACCATTAATTCGGAAAAGCTCACGTCGATCTTTTCAGCCATATTGTTGAAATGCTTTATCAGATCTCCCAGTTCATCATCCCTCGAGGATGATATTCTGATCTTAAACGACCCTTTTGCGATTTTTTTCGAAGCTTCAATAATATCGGTTACAGGTTTTGATATATTCCTGGAAAAGGCTATTGCGATGAATATGGCAATTATAAAGAGTATAAAGCTTATAAGATAAATGTTTTTCCTTAGAATACTGAGGAAACCATCGATATTCTTAATAAAAAGACTAACTCTCAAAATTGCGGAAACATCTCCTTTTCCGTTTTCTATCGGAATTGCCACATAAAGCATGGACGCCTTTATCGTTGTGCTGAATCTTATGGAGTGACCGGTCTCTTTCTTTTTTAATGCATATATTATCTCAGGTCTTGTTATATGATTTTCCATTTTCCCCGGGAATTTTTTGGAATCGGCGACAACTTTGCCGCTTTTCAGAATTACCGTTATTCTCGTATCAATATTTTTCCCTGTTCCTTTAACATATTTGTCAAGATTTTTATATTCACTGCTATCTAAAAATTTCTTAATACCGGGTTCTATCGAATGTGCGATTTTATCAAGATCAATGATAAGGGAATCAATGTAGAATGATTTGATAAGATTGTGAGATAAAATGGAGATAAAAAACAGTAATATGAATATCAACACAAAGTATGTGAATAAAAGTTTATGAAATATTTTTTTCACTCTTCCACCTTGTATCCCATTCCCCTGATACTTTTAATAATCGCTCCGCTTTCTCCGAGTTTTTTTCTGAGATTTCCTATATGAACATCAATAGTTCTGTCAAAAACGAATTTTTCTTCACCCCACAAATAATCAAGTAACTTGTCTCTTGTAAAAAGATAACCTTTTTTTTCACAGAGAAGTGTAAGGATCTTAAATTCGGTTGAAGTTAAATCAATGACCTTGCTTTTTGCCATTACTTTTATTTTCTTTGTATTTATTATTAAATCTCCGACATTTATTATCTCCCTTTCATCTTCATCTTCTTTTCCCCTCCTTAAAACAGTCCTGACCCTTGCTACAAGTTCCTTGGGAGAAAAAGGTTTTGCCATATAATCTTCGGCTCCCAACTCAAGTCCGAGAATTTTATCGATAACCTCCCCTTTTGCCGATAACATTATTATTTTTATGGAATTATAACGGTTATCGTTTGTGATGGTTTTGCATAAATCGTATCCGCTTATATCGGGAAGCATTATGTCAAGAATAATCAGATCCGGGATTTTTTCTTTCAATGATTCCAGGAACAAAGTCCCGTTAGCGAATTTACCGACTTTGTATCCCTCTTTCTCCAGATGAAGAGATACAAGTTCAAGGATATCCTCTTCATCATCAATTATTGCAATATATTTATTCTTCATTATCTCTTCTGCGGTGTTTGACCGTTTCACCTTTCTTCAGGAAAATCACATCTTCTGCAATATTGGTCGAAAGGTCTGCAATTCTTTCGAAATTGTGGGAGATGCGTGAAAAATGAAGAGCTCTGTTGATTATTTCCGGCTTATTGAACATATATGTTATTAACTCTCGCAATATCTGTTCCTGAAATCCATCAACAATATCATCCCTTTTTATAATGTTTTTTGCAAGTTCATCATCTTCGTTTACAAACGACCGAATCGCATCTTCCAGCATTTTTGAGGCAGTATTTTCCATATTCGGTATATCTTCCGGTTTTTTAATTTGAGGTTTGTCGAGGAGGTAGAGAGTACTTTCGGCAATGTTTACGGAATGATCCGCGATTCTTTCAAGATCGTTGTTCATTTTCAATATCATCAGTATCAATCTTAAATCTTTCGCTTTGGGACCGAATTGAGCGATCGTCGTAAGGCACATCTCATCAATCTTAAGCTCCCATTCGTTTGCTTTTTCTTCGTCTATAGTGATGATCTTTTTTATAAGCACCCCGTCATTATGGATCAGACCTTTTAAACTGTTATGTACCATATTTATAACGTGATTTGAATAAAAAATTATCTCTTTTTTTAGTTCATTGACTTTTGTCTGTAACATAATTCTCTCCTTATCCGAATTTCCCCGACAGATATTCTTCGGTTCTTTTATCTTTGGGAACAGAGAAAAGCTGTTCTGTAGACCCGTATTCAATTAATTCACCGAGGTAGAGGAATACGGTATTATCCGATATCCTGCCTGCTTGTCCCATATTGTGTGTTACTATTATTAGAGTTACCGATTCTTTCAATTGTTCTGCAAGTTCTTCTATTCTTGCAGTGGCTTTGGGATCAAGAGCGGAAGTGGGCTCATCAAGCAGAAGTATACTGGGCCGGACTGCCAGAGCTCTTGCGATACAGAGTCTCTGCTGTTGTCCGCCGGAGAGGAAACTCCCTTTTCTGTAAAGATCGTCTTTTACCTCGTCCCATAACGCTACTTTTTTAAGTGTATCCTCCACTATAAAATCAAACTCGTTCTTTCTCATTTTTGTGTTGTTTAATTTATATCCGCTTACAACATTTTCATATATGCTCATTGTGGGGAAAGGATTCGGTCTTTGAAATACCATACCAATTTTTCTCCTGACAAGGATAGGGTTCATCTCATAAATATCAGTTCCGTTCAAATGGATTTTCCCGTCAACTCGTGCATCCGGAACAAGTTCGTGCATCCTGTTTATTGTTCTTAGCAAGGTTGATTTTCCGCATCCCGAAGGTCCCATAATAGCTGTGATCTTATTTTTATCAAAACTAAGATTTATATTCCTAATCACTCTGTTCTTGCCATAATAAACATTCAGCTTATCTACTTTTAAAATTTTACTTTCCATCTTTTCACTCCTATTCTTGAAATTATATTCAATGCTAAAATCATCAGAACCAAAACGAATGAAGCTCCCCACGCAAGGTTTATCCAATTATCGTAAGGGCTTGTTGCATAATTGAAAATTAATAGTGGCAGCGAATCCATCGGTTTTAAAATATTAAAGTTGAAGAATGAGTTACCGAAAGCAGTAAAAAGAAGCGGGGCTGTTTCTCCTGCAATCCTTGATATGCTTAACAAAATTCCGTTTATTATTCCCGAAACTGATGCCGGAAGGACAACTTTTAAAACTGTTTTGTAATCGGGAACTCCCAGAGCAAGAGAGGCTTCTTTCAGACTTGCTGGTATTAGTTTTAATGTTTCTTCTGTGGATTTGATTATTATCGGTAACATCATTATTGCCAGGGCTATACTCCCTGATATTGCCGAGAAAGATTTCAACGGTTTGACAATCCATATGTAAGTGATTATTCCGAAAACAATAGAAGGGGTACTCATCAGAACTTCAAGTCCTGCACTCAATATCTTTGAAATCCTGCTGTTCCTGTTTTCATTAAGATATATACCGGCTAAGAGTCCGACCGGTATGGCAATAATTGCGGCGGTTGTGATAATTTCGATTGTTCCGGTCAAAGCGTTGGCGATCCCGCCTCCGGGTTCTCCGGGAGGATTCGGTAATTTCGTGAAGAATTCAAAACTCATACTTTTTGCCCCTTTTTTAGTTATAAAATAGAGGATGAAAATCAAAGGAGAAAATGTTACAAGGGAAAGAAGTAAGATTATGGATTTAAAAAATCTGTCCTTCATTATCCTTAATTTTATTTTGTTCACTTCAGCCCTCCGGATTTTTTCACTATTTTTCTCCCTATCAAATTAATTGCAACTGTTATGAGGAAAAGGATAAGGGCTATTTCTATAAGAGCCGAAAGATAAAGATCGCTTGAAGCTTCCGTAAATTCATTTGCTATAACTGATGCCATCGTATTCCCTGTTGAAAAAAGAGATTTTGGAATTGAATTTGTGTTTCCGATTAACATTGTAACTGCCATTGTTTCCCCTATTGCTCTGCCGAGCGAAAGGATAAAACCGGACATAATTCCCGATTTTGAAAAAGGGAGTATTATATTTTTTATAATCTCATATCTTGTTGCTCCTAGAGAATAGCCGGCTTCTTTAAGATGTGAAGGCACCAGTTTTAATGTTTCTCTTCCCAGGGAGGCTGAATATGGAATTATCATAATTGCAAGAATGATCGAAGCGGTTAAAATCCCGACACCGAAAGGGGGGACACCTATCTTAAGTTCGATCTTTCTTATTACAGGAACCAAAACGGCGAGGCCCCAGAATCCGTATATGACCGAAGGTATTCCTGCGAGAAGGTCAAGAATACTGTTAAAAACGGAGCTTATTTTCCCCTCTCCCGCAAGTTCTCCCGAAAATATTGAAATTGAAAGAGAAAATGGGATTGATATAAGAAGTGCAAGAAAAGCGGTTATAAATGTTCCGGCTATAAAGGGGAGAGCTCCAAAATCTTCGATTACCGGGTTCCATATCGAACGGGTTACAAAAGAAAAACCGAAATGTTTGATCGAGGTTAACGACCCGATGATAAGGGTTATAAACAATGCGGTTATAACTGTTAGTACAAGGAGTCCTGCTGCAAAAACAAGTTTTTTAAAGTATCTATCTCCTCTCATTCCGTCATCCTTTTTATAAATAATATTCCAAAACAGTCAATTAAATATAAGCCTTATATTAAGATTGTGTTAAGAAAGCCGGGAATAATTATAAAAATTAACGGAAAATTTACACTCTGCTTATTCTCTCTTTAAACAAGTAAAATACAATACTCCTGTAAAACAAAAAGGAGGTTTAAAATGAAGAAGAGTATTAAAGTAATTGCTTTTTTTGTGATTGTTCTTATGTTCGGGGTTTCATCATCTGTTTTTGCGGAAGTTAAAGAGTTGCAGGGTGCCGGAGCAACATTCCCTTATCCGTTATATTCCAAGATGTTCAAAGTTTATAACAATCTTTACGGTGTTAGAGTGAATTATCAGGCAATTGGTTCGGGAGGTGGAATAAGGCAGCTTATTGCAAAAACCGTCGATTTCGGTGCCTCAGATGCACCAATGAAAAAGAGTGAGATGAAAAAAGCCGGAGCCGAGGTTGTTCATATACCTATGGTTTTGGGCGCTGTTGTAATAACCTACAATATTCCCGGCAGCCCTCAATTGAAACTTACATCCGATATTATTGTTGATATTTTTTCTGGAAAGATCCGGAAGTGGAATGATGACGGGATCAAAGCCATCAACAAAAATGTGAAACTTCCCGATCTTAATATTACGGTTGTTCATCGTTCCGATGGCAGTGGAACGACTTTTATCTTCAGTGATTATCTGGCAAAAGTTAATAAATCCTGGGAAAACAAAGTGGGAAGAGGCAAATCTTTGAATTGGCCTGTCGGTATCGGTGGAAAAGGCAATCCGGGAGTTACAAGCTATGTTAAACAGCTTCCCGGTTCAATCGGTTATGTTGAACTTGCGTTTGCGATAAAAAACGGTTTACCGGTGGCTTCGGTTAAAAACAAATCGGGAAACTATGTAGAACCTAGTGTAAAAACCGTAAGTTATGCAGCTGATGTTAACATTCCCCACCATGCAAGAGTCTCTTTGACAAATACTGATTCTCCCGGGGGATATCCTTTAAGCAGTTTTACGTGGCTTTTGCTTTATAAGAACCAGAATTACGGGAAGCATAGCAGAGAGATGATGAACACAATAGTTAAACTTATTCGATGGATGCTCAGTGATGGCCAAAGATTTGCAGAGCCTCTCCTTTATGCTCCCCTTCCGGAAAAAGCAGTAAAAATTGCGACAGAGAATCTAAAAAGTGTTTATTTCAAATAGGGGCTTAATATGAAAAAGAAAATAATTCTTTTAACTTTTATGGTTTTTTGTTTCTTTTTTACGATGTCGAATCTTAAAGCCGATGATATAAGGGGATATATGATACCGGAATACTATTCAGTAATAAGTAGTAATAGCAGTGAATTTCAGGGTCAGAACGGGTTCTGGTTCAGAAGAATTTATTTAGGTTACAACTCTGATCTGGGAGGAGGATGGTCGGTAAAGGTAAGACTGGAGATGGATAGTGCTGCTTATGAAAAAGATCTGGTGTTCCCATATATTAAAAATATTCACATTAAAAAGAAAATCGGAAGAGGGGCTAATCTTTTGATCGGTCTTATAGAACCTCCCTCTTTTAATAAAGTTGAAAAATTCTGGGGGTTCAGATACATAGAAAAAACGCCGGCTGATTTTTTCAAATTTGCGTCCTCACGAGATACCGGAATAGCAATTAACGGGAAAACGGAAAAAGGTATTGTATATACTGCTATGTTCGGTAACTACGGTTCAAATAAAGGGGAATGGAATAAAGGGAAGGCTGTTTACGGAAGGTTGGGGTATGAAGCAAAATCTTTCTATACTGAAGTGAACGGGTATCATGCATCCGACGGGAATAAAAAGAGATCTTATCTCTCCTTTTTCGGAGGACTAAAAGGATCCTGGGGAAGAGGAGGCTTAGTCTACAATTATCTTTTTGAGAGATCCGGATCGGTTGAAAGTAGAAATAATGGGATTATTTCAGGTTTTGCGGTTATAAATATTTCTAACAAAACTCAGGTTTTCGCAAGATACGATATGTTAAAAGATTTAAATTTTAATAATATCGGAGGGTTCGTCCCCTCCCTTGCATCAGAGTATAAAGCAAGATATATAATGACGGGGATAAACTTGAGAGTTAACGGAATGATTCAGTTTTCACCTAACTTCAGATATATGTTTTATTCCGGGGACAATGCACCCAAAGGGGATATTTATATAACTTTAACAGCAAAAGTTTCATTTAAATCAAAATTCAATAAATAGTTGTGAAAACATGGAATTACTGTTTATTATAATATGTTAAGGCGTTGAGTGAATGTATGCCCCGGGAGAATAAACAAGGGGATTTTTTGTTGTGATGAATATTTCAAATGCAGTATTGTTGCTGTTATCTTTAATGCATTCACTTGACATGTCGTTATCTTTTATTAGAATGGAAATAGTATGAAATATATAATTATTATTCTGACATTAGCACTTATATCAGTATCTTGTAGTAATGATGGAGAAGATTTGTTAGAACAAAGGAACGATAATGCAGTTAAAATCACGAATTTTTCTCCAAGAAGCAGTCAAAACCCTTGTTTTTCACCGGATGGGCAATATATTATTTTTACCCGTTTTTTAAAAGGGTATAATTCCGGTGCTTCAGAAATTGTTAAAATTAAGGCAGATGGAAGTGATGAAAAAATTATTGTTCCAGCAAATAATTCAAATAATGTAAATGTTCCTTTTGGAAGTTGGGTCGGTAATATGATTTGTTTTGCATCAGACAGAGCCGGATTAGCAGATGAAATCTGGATTGTGAATGATGATGGAAGTAATATGCAACAAAAAACCACACATTCTGAAGCAGGAGGTGTATATTACATAGAACCGGTATTTAATCCGCAGAATACAAATCAAATTATTTTTGAATATGTTACCGGAGAAAATGACAAGACAGCCATTCATCAAATTGCATTTTTAAATGTAGTAACCGGAAATGTGACATTATTGACTGACGGAACATTCGATGACCGGTTGCCAAGTTGGAGTAATGACGGAAGCAGAATTCTTTTTCAAAGAAAAAATTATAATCAAGAAAAGGGATGGAGACTTTATGTAGCAAATATAAAGACGAATCAATCAATCTCAATTGATTCGATAGAATTAATTTATTTCGGAGAATCCGAATATACAGATTGTTCCTGGAACTTCAATGATGAGTATATATTATGTTCAAGTCCATTTGGAGGAAATGATATGCCGAATATATGGCTGTTTCCATTAAATCCTTACGGCTCTCCAATTAGAAAAACAAACACAAATACAAATGAAGATGGAGCTCCTTCTCAATCCCACAACGGAAATAGAATTGCTTTTGAAAGTCATTACGGTGATTCAGAAGATGAACCATCTGAGATATGGATAATAGAATAGGGATACAAAAATAAAGACCGCAAAGAGTTCCAACCTGAGCAAATTGACATTCTAATACCATTATGAAAATATATTGTTGTATATGCAACAATATAATAAGTGGTTATTCAATAAGTTAAAAGGGAGTTGTTATGAAAAACAAAACATTCTGGATATTTGGAATTTTACAAAGTTTATCTTTAGGATCTATTATCTTTTTATTATTCAATTCGTTAAATTCAATAAAAGGGGAAAATGTGATCGGTTTGGATACTCAAATACTTCTGAGCATTGTTTTCCCTTTATTCTTTTTAATTGTTGAATATATTATCTATTCTAAAAAATAGTTAAATCATTTGATAAGGTTAATAAAAATAGAGGTGAAATTATGGAGGCAGGACAAGATAATTTTATTGTAGCTTATTGTGGGCTTGCGTGCAGTAATTGCGGAATGTATCTGAAGGGGAAATGTGCAGGTTGCCATAGTGATAAGCCTATGAACAGGAATTGTAAAATGAAAGCATGTGCAATTGAACATAAATATACAACATGTGCGGATTGTACTGAATTTAGCGATCTGAAAAAGTGTCGTAAATTGAATAATTTAGTTGCAAATTTTTTCGGTTTTATTTTTCACAAAGACCGTATCGACAATCTGAAGCGAATAAGTAAATCA
>CAYNUG010000023.1:8991-23265 GCA_964400545.1 uncultured Clostridia bacterium
CAGGTTTGAAAATTTTTATTAAGGAAAAACAAAATGAGGGGACAGCTTAAAAAAACGATCAAATGTTTCAGCTGCGGAGGTGATTTTCCGGATATCGAAGGGCCGGTACACCGTTATATGACATCTTCTCCGGGTTGTTGGGCTGTATTCGGTGAGGTTATGGCAAGAGAATACAGTAATCCCTCTTATTATGAAGTTCATCGATTGTCGGTCGACGCTTATGCTGTTCAACATCCCGGTTCAACCGATCGTCAGAGCGTTCAGTCTGTAGGGCTTCATTTAGTACGACTTTGTCTGTTTATTGAACATGGGCTCAGTGCGGAAAAGGCAAATAGTACGATGCTGGCAGCTGCAAAAAGAAAGTATTTGTTTACTAGGATGGAACCGCCACCTTCTTCCGGACTGATTACTGTAGCCGATGTTGTCAAAGTTAATACAGCAGAGGAACATAAGGTTATTGTCTGGAAATGGGCTGAGAGTGTGTGGAAGGCCTGGGAACCTCATCACGATACGATCAAATCATTGTTGCCCTGGTAACGGAGTGTTCTTTTTTATTGTTGAATATAGCTTTTGTCTATGAAAAGATTATAAATTATGAATAATATAAAAGGGTCGGTAGCTATAAAGAACAGTACTTTAATTGTTTTTCTCTGTTTAATGATCTTATTAATATCATTTTTAAACATAATTGATGCTCGTTTGAAAACGCTTGCATCACCTCCGGGAATTGTTTCCTTTGAATTTGCGGGAAATAAATGAAATATTTAAAAAAATTCCTGATAGTGTTGCTTGTTGTTGTAGCTTTCTATATTTTTTTAAAAGAGAACCCTTCCGTCAATCTTCCTGATTCTGGAAAACCGATTGGAAACAGTCAAAGTGTAACGGAAGCCTTCAGGGAGCGTTTAAGTAACATTCAGATCCGGGGTTCGGGAATTGTGAGTAGAATTTTAAGTGATGACAATTACGGGAACAGACATCAAAGGTTTATTGTAAGGATATCACAGTCATTAACTGTATTTGTTGCACACAATATTGATCTGGCACAGAGGATAAACAATCTGAAAAGGGGTGATGAAGTTGAGTTTTACGGTGAGTATGAATGGAATTCAAAGGGTGGAGTTATACACTGGACGCATCATGATCCAAACGGACGGCATAAATCCGGTTGGCTGAAACATAGAGGACGTGTGTACAGATAATTGGTCCAAATAGAAAGCAAAAAAACTTATCCCATAGAAAGAGAATTCCAAATAAATTGACATTGACTGATGTTTATATTTAGAATATTTGTGAGGTTAAATATGAAAAAAATATTTTTTTCAATTATTTTTAGTATTGTTTTGGTATTTTCATTTTCGGGAATGATAAAATCCCGAGGAAAAACAAACAATAAAAATTTATCTGATTATATTCTTCCTGTCATAGGAACAAAAGGAGAAGGAAATGTTTTTCCCGGACCGACTGTTCCTCATGGAATGGTTCAATTCAGTCCGGATACTGATAAATGGAGTTGGGAGACTGCTTCCGGATATGAATATGGAGATAAAAATATCTTAGGATTCAGTATGCGGCACTTGAGCGGAACAGGCATTCCGGATTTAGGTGATTTCCTTTTTGTTCCTTCCACCGGAAGTCTGGAATTTGTTCCGGGAATTGCAAAAAGGAAAATGAAAGACGGAGTAACAAGGATTTATCTTGATCCGGAGAAGGGGTATGCGACTCCTTTTTTTCATAAAGATGAGATCGCAAAAGCGGGATACTATAAAGTAAAGCTTCAAGAGTATGGGATAAAAGTGGAACTTGCTGCTACGGACAGGGCCGGTATTATGAAGATAACCTTTCCTCAGACAGGTAAAGCCAATATCATGATGGATCTTTCACATGTTTTACAATGGAAAGTTATCTGGTCAAGATTAAGAAGGGAAAGTAAAACTCTCATTACCGGATTTCACTCTATAAATGGATGGGCTAAAGAGAGATATCTCTATTTTGCAGCTGAATATTCACGTCCCTATGATGATTTTGGAATAGTGATGAATGGGAAAAAGGTTTATTACAATACACGTCGTTTTCGGAGCAAATATGAGGCTGCAGGGAAAAATCTTCAGTATTATACAAGATATTCCACAAAAGATGGAGACGTGATAATGGTTAAAATAGGAATATCGGCTGTAAGTACAAAAGGAGCCTTAAAGAATCTGAGATCTGAAATAAAGGGGTGGGATTTTGATAAAGTTGTTAAAGATGTAAAGTCAAGATGGGATTCGGAGATGTCAAAAATGAAAATAAAAGGAACTCTAAAGGAAAAGCAAACCTTTTACACCTCTCTTTATCACTCTCTTCTCACTCCGGTTATTTTTGAAGATGTTGATGGGAAATACAGAGGATTTGATAATGAAATTCACGAATCTAAGGGCTTTAGACAGTATTCAATATTTTCATTATGGGATACATATAGAGCAGAACATCCTCTTTTTACTCTGATCCAACCCAAAAGGGATTCGGAGATGATAAATACAATGCTCTCGTATTATGATCGGAGTGTTGATAATCTTTTGCCTGTATGGTCTCTGGATAATAATGAAACATGGTGTATGATCGGTTATCATGCGGTTCCTGTGATAGCGGATGCAATGATTAAAAATATAAGAGGAGTTGATTGGGAAAAGGCTTATGAAGCATGTAAAACGACCGCAATGAATCCGGATTATGATTCGGTAAAAGAGTATGCAGATATCGGTTATGTTCCTTATGATCATGAAAACGAATCCGTATCAAAAACTCTTGAATATGCTTATGATGATTTTTGCATAGCACAAATGGCTAAAAAGCTTAATAAAAAAGAAGATTACAGTTATTTTATGAAAAGGGCTCAATCGTATAAAAATCTTTTTGATCCGGAATCAAGGCTTATGAGAGGGAAAGACTCTAAAGGAAACTGGAGGACGCCATTTCATCCTCATGAATATATAGGTGAAATGGATAAAAGAGATATAACGGAAGGAACAAATTGGCAATATTCATGGTATGTCCCCCATGATGTTCAGGGTTTAATCGATCTTATGGGCGGAGATGTTGAGTTCGAAAAAATGCTGGATCAACTTTTTACTTACAGAGATGCCGAAAATATTTCCAAGGGCTCTGAAGATATCTCAGGGAGGATCGGAGAATATTGGCATGGGAACGAACCGGCTCACCACGTAGTTTTTTTATATAACTATGTAAAAAAGCCTTGGAAGACCCAAAAATTGGTAAGAGAGATAATGAACAGATTTTATGGCAATAAACCCGACTCGCTGTCGGGAAATGATGATTGCGGTCAGATGTCGGCATGGTATATATTTAATGCGTTGGGATTTTACCCGGTTGCTCCTGCCAGCGGTTATTATGTTATTGGAACTCCTTGTGCGAAAGAGATAACAGTTAAACTCGGGAATGGAAAATTTTTTAAAATGAGGGCAAATAATTTTTCTGACAAGAACATCTATATTCAATCTGTCGAATTGAATGGCAAACAATGGAATAAAACATATATTCCTTTTAAAGAGGTGCATAATGGAGGAGAGCTGATTTTTACTTTAGGTAAAAAGCCGAATAAAACATGGGGAACAGCCCCCGACAGTATCCCTCCTTCAATTATTGTTAGGGAATCGGAATAGCAGTGCTATATTAATTTGCAGTCTTATCATAAATAGCAAAGCGGTTATTGATGTATAATTTTTTTATGAAAAAATAAAATGAAAATGATATTTTCAAGAAATAAGCTTTGAAAAGCCATGAAAAACATAAATTCAAAAAAAATTCCCGGATTAATTTCGGCAATGAATAAAATAAATAATTATCTGATCATGGATCTGTTCGGTGGTCCAATGGTCGTTAAAATGTCCTGGATAATCAATCTTCACAAAGGGATGACCTTCATTTTTGTCCTGTTGTTAATGAATATCTTTAAGAATTTTTCCTTAATGGCATATATCTATCTTGCTCTACATGGAAGTTACGGATTTATCTGGCTTCTAAAGTATTTTGCTTTTCGGGACAAAAAATGGGAGTCAAAAACAACTATATCCGGAGCTGTATTTATTTTCATTATTTTATCTTCCTATTGGATCGCACCGTTTATATTAATATCGTGTATGTTTTCTTTGCAGGCAACGACCCTTCCGGGTTATCTTATTGCCATTGCGATTATTTTATACTGCACAGGTCTTGCAATAATGATCGCTTCTGACTGTCAGAAAAATATTATACTGAGATACAAAAAAGGGTTGATTACCGATGGAATGTTCAGGTATATTCGCCATCCCAATTATCTGGGAGAAATGATGATCTATTCTTCATTTGCCATTATTGCAAATCATTGGATTCCCTGGGCCGTACTGTTATTCTGGTGGGTTTTTGTTTTTTTTGTCAACATGGTCACAATCGAGTCATCTCTTTCCAGATTTCCTGAATGGGAAGATTACAAGAGAAGAACCGGAATGCTGCTGCCGTGGAAGATGTTATAAAAAGGGATGAGGTTTCATTTTAGTGAAATTTTGTGTATATTTTTTAAAGGAGAAAGGAAATGACCGATCAAATTAACAGTGAGCAGAGAAGTAAAATTGAAGAGGCGCTCTCTTCAGGTAGCAAGATAAGCGCAATAAAGATCTATCGGGAATTTACTAATAAAGGTTTAAAAGAGAGCAAAGAATATGTAGACGGAATGATCTCGGAATTAATGGAACGTGATCCCGATAAATATGCCAAATTATCTTCTTCAGGATCAGGCTGCAGATCTGCAGCAATATTTCTTCTTTTGATATCATCCGGAGGACTCTTTTTGCTAATTGGTTCGCTTATATAAAAAGCTTGGGATCTGAATATGGTCAAATATAGTTTTAAAGATGATTATAGCGAAGGCTGTCATCCTTCTATTCTCGAAAAGCTCTTGAAAACGACTTATGAACAGCAAGATGGTTATGGTGATGATAAATATTCAAGAGAAGCAAAAAAATTAATTAAAGAACAGATCAATAATCAAAATGCCGATATCCATTTCGTTTCCGGGGGGACTCAGGCAAATCTACTAACTATCTCATCTGCTTTGAGATCACATGAATCTGTGATATCAGCAAAAACCGGTCATATTCACACACATGAAGCTGGAGCAATAGAGGCGACGGGGCATAAAATTAATGAAGTGTTAAGTAAAGACGGAAAATTGAGAACGGAAGATATTGAAGCCGTTCTTGCTGAACACAATACAGTTCCTCATATGGTCAAACCGAAAATGGTTTATATCTCAGATTCGACCGAGGTTGGGACCGTATACAGGAAAAATGAACTCGAAGAGTTGTTTGATTTTTGCAAAGCGAGGGGAATGTATCTGTTTCTGGATGGTGCAAGGCTCGGTTCGGCTTTATGTGCAGAAAACAATGATTTAATACTTCCGGACTTACCACTTCTTACAGATGTTTTTTATATTGGGGGGACAAAGAACGGTGCATTGCTTGGTGAAGCGATCGTAATAAACAATAACAGGTTAAAAACCGATTTTTCTTTTCATATGAAACAAAGAGGTGCCTTGCTGTCGAAAGGGAGGGTGCTTGGTGTTCAATTTCTTGAGTTGTTAAAGAACGATCTGTTTTTTGATCTTGCAAAGCATGCGAATTCAATGGCGAAGAGAATTGTTAAAGTGTTAAGAGAGAATGGGTATGCTTTTCTTACAGACTCTACTTCAAACCAGATATTTCCAATCCTCCCGGACAGGATTATAAATAAACTGAAGTCAAAGTATGAATTCTATATTTGGGAAAAAATTGATAAAGAAAATTCTGTGATCAGGATCGTTACTTCCTGGGCAACAAAAGAGGAAATTGTGGATGAATTTATTTCTGATATAGTTGGAGATTCTTAAATTTATAATAAATATTTTCAAACATCGATGACAATCTATAATGGATTTCGCATAGGATAACTCATTCGTTTTGAATAAGGAGAAAAAGATGATTAACAAATTATTCAAAAACCGCTATTTTTTGATCGCGGCTCAATTCGGAACTCTGTCAGTTTTTGTATTATTGATCTACGGGTCTATTGGAATTACAACCGGAGACAAAGATTTTGCAATCATATTAAGAAATACAAACTTATCGAACCTGATAGTCTGGTCCTACTGGTGGCCGATCATTATTTCTACTGCAATACTTTTCGGCAGATTCTGGTGCAGTATTTGCCCAATGGAGCTGATCACTTCTTTTTTCGGGAAGATCGGAATGAGGAGAAAGGCAGGAAAATTTTTGAGGTCAGGTTGGGTAATAACATTATTTTATGCTGTTGTCCTGATTGTCGGTATTCACACTTTTGCAATTCATCGTATTCCTCAGTACATGGCTATTTATATGCTTATACTGTTTGGGGCTGCGGCCGTTTCCGGCTTGATATGGGAAAAACGGGCTTTCTGTACATATGTTTGTCCGGTAGGACATTTGTTAGGGCTGTATTCATTGCTTTCCTTTAAAAAACTGGGTGTTATTGACCCTGATGTATGCAAAGATTGCAAAACAAAAGATTGTATAAGCAAATCCAATCATTATAAATTTTCGGGTCGTTCATGCACATCTGAGCTTTATCCGCCAACCATCAGTGATAACAGAAACTGTATACTGTGCGGGCAGTGTTTTAAGTCCTGTACAAAAGATAATATTGTGATCCGGAAAAGAAAACTTGCAGCAGATCTTTTTACAAGTTTAAAGTTGACCAGTGCGGAGATCGCTTTCTTTATGATAGTTAGTGGATTTGTTGTTTACGAAGTCTTATCTGAATGGAAAGTCAGTAAAAAAATTGTAATGATCGTGCCGAACTGGATAAAAAGTTCGCTGAATATAGGAGACAATATATTCGGAACTGTTAAGGCAATCATTCTTTTTGTTTTGGTTCCGGCTGTTTTTTATATGGTCTTTGTACTATTGAAAAGAATATTTGCAAAAGAAAATTTTAAAAATTCTTTTTCACAATTGGTGATCTCAATTTTGCCAATAACAGCCAGTATGCATTTGCTAAAAGCTCTTTTAAAAACCACATCAAGGATACCATATTGGAAATTTGTGTTTAATAATCCGGAAGGAGTAAAGACAGCACGATCGATCATTGATAATCCCGAAATATTAAATAAAAGTGTTTTATCGGTAATATCACCTTACATCGGTATAATTGCAGTTTTATTGTCTGCCGGGGGAATAGTGTTGTCGCTGTTGATAATTCGTAAGCAGCAACATAAGAACAGGATATCAAAACTTATTTCGGTAGTAGCAGCATTGATATATTCAGGGATATTTCTGGTTACACTTATTGCATGGAGAATGTTTTAAAAATGAATAATTGATTTTGATCAGTATGAGCTAAATGCAAACAAGGATAAAAGATTTACAGAACTTAATTGACAAGTTGAAGTGTTGAAACTAGAATTATGTTTCAATTCAACAAAAAAGGAAATAAATTAGTGAATAATGGAATTTAAAGATCTGGGAATTATTGAGCCTGTTTTAAGGGCTTTGAAAGAGCAAAAATATATAGAACCTACGTCGATCCAGGAAAAGGCGATACCACTCATATTGAAAAGAAATGATGTGTTGGGAAGTGCTCAGACAGGGACAGGGAAAACTGCGGCTTTTGCAATTCCGATCCTACAACATCTGTTTCTTGCCCGCAGGAAAAACAAAGGAGCACGTAAAATCCATTCTCTTGTAATTACTCCCACACGTGAACTGGCAATTCAGATAGGAGAGAGTTTTACAGCATATGGAAAATTCACATGGTTAAAGAACACAGTCATTTTTGGTGGTGTTACACAGGGGAAACAGACAGATGCACTTCGGAGAGGTGTTGATATTCTGATCGCAACCCCCGGAAGGCTACTGGACCTTATGGACCAGGGTTTCGTTAAATTGAAAGATGTTGAATATTTTGTGCTAGATGAAGCGGACAGGATGCTCGATATGGGCTTTATCAATGATATTCGGAAAATAATCGCAAAATTACCGGACAAAAGGCAATCTTTATTCTTTTCAGCAACAATGCCGGATAATATTGTAGAACTTTCACGGAAAATATTAACAAATCCGAGAAAAGTGGATGTCAGTCCGGTTTCATCTGCAGCGGAAACTGTGAAGCAGTATATTTATTATACAAATAAATCAAATAAGAAAAATTTACTTTTTCATATTCTCAAGGATCGGAAGATCGACCAGGTATTGTTGTTTTCCAGGACAAAACATGGAGCAGACAGGATTGCCCGTAACTTAAAAAGGGAGAAGATAAAAACAGCTGCAATTCATGGTGATAAAGCTCAAAATCAAAGACAAAAAGTGTTGGCCCAATTTAAGGCGGGAGAGATCAGAGTGTTGGTCGCTACCGATATTGCCGCAAGAGGGATTGATATTGATAAGCTTAAATATGTCATCAATTACGATATACCGAATATAGCCGAAACATATGTCCACAGGATCGGGAGGTCGGGTAGAGCAGGGGAAAATGGAAATGCTATTTCTATTTGTGAACCGGAAGAGAATGTCTATATAAAAGATATTGAAAAATTAATAAAGCAGAAGATCGAAGTAATCAGGGACAATCCTTTCCCCCAGACGGAAAAACCGAGAACGGCAGCAGAGAATAAAGAGTGGGAAAAAGAAAAAAAGAGGAAAAAGCAGGAATTTTTTGCAGCCAAAAAAAAGAGGGAAAGCAGAGGGAAATCATCAAAGTCCTATAAAATAAAGTAAGAAAGAAAACCTTGGTGATCATTTGTTCTGGATTCGATATCAGTGAGACTTGTGCTGGAAGTTCCTCAAAAAAGAAAATATCCACCAATATTATCCTTAAGAAAAATGATTTAAATTGAGAATAAAGGATCAAGCGTGCTTCTTTTCATTGACAATTATCCGCATTGAAATTAAAATTGGATTGAAAATTTTGTACAAGGAAAAATCAAATGAGCGATGATCTTTATAAGAAAGCCGGTGTCAATATAGACAAAGGAAATAAAGCTGTTGAAGAGATAAAAAAAATGGCAGGGAAGTATGGTGTGAAGGAGATAGGAAAGTTCAGTGGTTTTTTCCCTCTAAAAGGGGGATTGAAAAATCCTGTACTGGTCTCTTCTGCAGATGGTGTCGGAACAAAACTGAAAATTGCATTTAAAACCGGAATTCACAATACAATAGGAAGAGATCTGGTGAATCATTGTGTGAACGATATTCTGGTTTATGGAGCAAAGCCGCTGTTTTTCCTGGATTATATAGCAACAGGAGAAGTTGAACCTGATGTAATAAAAGAGATCGTTTCAGGACTTTTAGATGGATGTGTAGATAATAATTTTATACTGTTGGGTGGTGAAACAGCAGAGATGCCCGGTTTTTACAAGGAAAACGAGTATGACGTTGCAGGATTTATAGTGGGGATTGTTGATAAGACCAAAATCATCGACGGAAGCAGGATCAAGTCAGGTGATCTTCTTATTGGATTACCATCGACAGGACTTCACACAAACGGCTATTCGCTTGCAAGACATATAGTTTTTGAAAAACTCAAACTTTCTGTAGATAGCAAAGTGAAGGAGTTGAAAAGAACGATTGGGGAAGAACTTCTTGAAACACACAGATCGTATCTTGAGCCGGTAATGGAATTATTGAAGAAGGATCTGATAAAAGGGATGGTTCATGTGACAGGAGGAGGTTTTATAGATAATATTCCGAGAATCCTCCCTGATGGACTTGGTGCAAGGATAGAACGAACTTGGAAAGTACCTGATATATTTAATTTTCTTATTGCCAAAGGAAAGATCAAAAAACCAGAACAATACCGGGTTTTTAATATGGGAATAGGAATGATCCTTGTTGTTGACAGAAAAGAACTTTCTAAAGTTGAAAATGTTCTTAAATCTTTAAAAGAGAAATATTATCTGATAGGACAGGTGAATGAGTTCAAGAAAGGAGAGCGGGTTACGATAGTTTAACGGATAATTATGAGAATAGAGTTAAACAACAGGGATGAGATTTTTGAAAACAAGATACAGATCAAGGTTAAAGAACTTCTTAAACTGAAAAACTTCACATTTCCCATGATTATTATTAAAATAAACGGAAAGTTGGTTAAAAAAAGTGATTACTCTGATTCTGTGATAAAAGATGGTGACAAAGTAGCGGTAGTTCACTTGATCAGTGGCGGGTAGATCAGCCAAAGAAAAACAAAAAAACATCCATAACATTAGTTCCGGTATGTCCAGTATGTATTAACCGGCCATATTTTTTAAAGAAATTGTGGGAATTATTGTTATTCAAGTATTTATGTATCTCAGAACTCGGATCATTGCCGAGCCTGCTTAAAGTATCTACATCGATCCAGGCTCCGGCCGCATCAGTTGTTCCGTCCCTGCCGTCAGTCCCGATTCCGGCAACAAAAAATGGTTCGGATATATCTTTAAGTTCATCAAGCAATAAGAGGAGAAATTCCTGGACTCTTCCTCCCTTGCCATTCCCTTTTACATTTACGGTAAATTCACCTCCCGATATAATGAGTTCACTTTTCGTCCCCTGAGGTTTTTCCTTCAATCTGTTCTTTATAAGGAGTCCGTATCTTTTCGATGCTTCACGGATATTTCCCGAATCTTCAGAGGTCAATATTTCAGTTTTAAAAGCTAATTGTTCCGCCTTCTTTTTTGCAGCCTCAAGTGCAGTACTATTCTTCCCTATTATTAGTGATATATTGTTTTTGAATATGGGATCATCAAGCCCCGGAGTTTCATCTATTCTTCCTCTGACACCACTATTCAGATAATCGATGATTTCTTTGCCCACCTTCTTCTCAAGAGAGTATTTGGTCAAAATATCAAGAGCCTCCTGAAAAGTGGAACTATCACCGGAAAAAGGGCCTGAACCGATAATTCCGTGATCGGATCCTGTAACATCTGAAATAAGAAGAGAAATGATCTTTGCAGGGTAGATCATTTTAGCTAACCGTCCTCCCTTTAAGGTCGATAAGTGTTTTCTGACACAGTTGATCTCGTGAATTGAAGCACCAGAACTTATGAGAAGAACGTTAAGATTTGAAATTTCTTTGATACTGATCTTTTTCGGTGGAGATATGATCATAGCTGAGCTGCCGCCCGTTATCAAAGCTATAACCAGGTCATTTTTTCTTATATTAAGTATAAAATGTTTTAATTTTTCAGTTGAAAGGAAGCTGTTTTTCCCGGGAATCGGATGATCCCCATACGAAAATTTAATATTATTCAACCCGGAATTAGAATGATTATTGGAAATGATTAATCCCCTATCTATCTTCTCACCGAGAACTTCAGATAATCCGTTATACAGGGATTGCGCCCCCTTCCCTATCCCTATCGTATGGATTTTTTCAAAATTCCGTAAATTGATCTTTCTGTTGCCGATCTTAAGATCTTCTCCGGTTAATCTCACATTTTTTTTCAAGAGGATCTCAGGTCTTACTGCCTCAAGTGCAGATTCAAGGATCTTTATATAATTGTCCTTATACTTTTGAGATAACGATGCCATTCTGCTTGTTGTACTTGCCATTAAGATCATTATATGAAAACAGAGGCGGAAGATCGCTTTCAAAGAAGATTATCTGGGCGATACCTTGAAGTGGATGAAGCTTAACGCTATTTCCCGACACATTGGAAATTGAAATAGTCAAAAACCCCTCCCATTCCGGCTCTACGGGCGTCACATTTACAAGAATACCCGATCTGGCATATGTTGATTTGCCAAACACCAGTCCGATGATCTTATTAGGCATTTTTATATATTCAAGACTTTTCCCCAATATGTATGAATTCGGAGGGATCTCAATAATATCCTCTGAAAGCGATTCATAATCATCATCAGTGATATTGTAAGGATCAATACTGATATCTGAACTTTTTATTTTTTTATATTCTTTTGCAAGTCTCAGATCGTATCCGTAAGGCCCGAGACCGTATGAGATAGTATTTTTTCTTTCAGAGTGATCAATGAAAGGATCAAGTAAAGAATGTTTTAAAGAATACTCTTTTATCCACGAGGATGATTTTAACATATCGTTATATCTGGTATTTTGATATTTTAAGGTGGAGCTGAAAGGTCAATTTTCTTAAATATCTTATCCCGTCGATCAGATCTTTAGAAAACTTTGTGAGATATTTAACAAAGTCGTTTTCTTCCCGAAGTCTAAGTTTATTCTCAAATTCAGATATGAAATCTCTCATTTCAATCATTAGATTAAGAAGATAAAGAATATGATCAAGAACCCCGGATAGATTTCCGTTAGGGATATCAGTCATTTTGGTTTCCTGGAAGAACTGGATCCTCTCCATCGATTCATTCACCACATCATGTACGAGATAGTCTATTTCGTCCATAAAATTCTTTTTATAATCTTTATAGTACCTGAGTTTATGCTTGGCTCTTTCCTGGATCTTTTCATTCTGTTCTTCCAGAGATTTATAATATTTTTTAAGACCAAGATATTTTCTCTCAAATTTGTAAAGATTTATAAAATCGCGGCCAATGTAAATTTTGTCCTTGTAAGAGTTTTCTATCTCATCCTGATAATGAGCATAGAATTTTGTTTCAAACCTGAAATCCCTTATATGAATAAGTCTTGCAATGAATATGCTTTGGGGGTTTGAAAGGTAATAAGAATTTTCTTCAATGAGAGCACTGTAAACAAACAGAGAGTTCAAAATAAAATCTTTAACTCCATTGAAGAGTGTTTCATTACTTTCAATGAAATTCTTGACCTTATTATCCATTCTCCCTCTTACGGGTATGAATAGAGGAGAAAACAGGAATTGTTGGTCTTTTATCTCAAATTCATAGTAGAAATTGTTTTGAACTTTTCTATACAGACTCGAATAAACAATTCCGGGTGTGGGAGAGAGCTTGCCTTTTTCAAACCCATTAAGCACTTCAATTATATTCACACTATTCCTCCCCGTGAATTATAATTTAATAGAAATTAAAAGTAAATATCTCTCCTCCTTTACAATAATTTGGTTTTCTGATAATTCATATATCATGAAGAGGAAAAAATCGATCCCACCTTCGGTCTATGCGCTGGTTCTTTATGTCCTCGTTATTCTGGGAACGATACTCAGTCTTAAGCATTTCCCTCTTCTTTCCGCCCCGGTCTTTTTTTCAATTATTATCGCTTATCTTTTTAATCCGATGGTCGATTATTTTGAAAAAGTTACAAAGCTTTCAAGAGGGATATTATCCGGTATCTTTATTTTGATGCTTGTATTTGTCGTTACTTTTTTTATTATTAATCTTTTCCCCTATCTTGTTGACCAGGTGCAGAGTGCCGCACAAAAATTTCCCGGAATAATAAAGAAATTTTCAAACAGTATTCGTGGATTTGGAGAATATCTCACAAAGAACTTTTCTGACTATCTGGGGGATTTCGACATTATGGCGAAGATCAGTGAATGGTTTAACAACTCTCTGTCCGGATTATCAGAATTTCTTTTATCGTCTTTCAGCAGTATTTATGGAGTATTGCTTTTGTTTGTATATCTGATACTTGTTCCCCTCTTCTCTTTTTATTTTATTAAGGATCAAAAGAAAATAGAGAAGACTTTTTATGCTCTTCTGCCAATTAAGTATCGTTGGCGGATGAAGAGGAAGTTGCTGAAGATCGACAGAATATTATCTTCATTCATAAGGGGACAGGCGATTGTTATTTTGATACTCGCCGTTCTTTATTCTATAGGTCTCACATTGATAGGCCTTCCATTTTCGATCTTGATAGGGGTTTTTGCCGGAGTGGGTGATATTATCCCCTATTTTGGAACGATTGTCGGATATTCGATATCAATGATCATCGGGTTTGTTCATTTTAATTCATTAGAGGAGCTATTGCTGATAACACTGGTGTTCGTAATAGTTAAAGGAAGTGAAAACTGGTTTTTCTACCCTAAGATCGTCGGGCGTGAGGTCGGGCTCCATTTTGTCTGGGTTTTAATATCAATTATAGTATTTGGACAGTTTTTCGGATTCTGGGGACTTCTTTTTGCAATTCCTTCATCTGCAGTTTTCAAGGTTTTCATAGATGATCTTATGAATTATTATAAAAGATCCGATTTTTATAACAAATGAAAAAATTATCACTAATATTATTACTTCTGTTAATTGTAATTCCAAATATTGCTGCAGATGTGTCAAAAGATATTTCTGTTAAAGAAAATTTTTCAAATCTTCTTAAAAAAACTGAAAGAATGATTGGAACCCTGGATATTAAAAA
>CAYNUG010000024.1:0-23134 GCA_964400545.1 uncultured Clostridia bacterium
CTCTGAAGAGGATTTCCTGATCTCAGAGGAAGCTTCAAGGATCCTGTTCGGAAAAGGAACTAAAGAAACTCTCCTTAAGATCTCGGAAGCAGATTTTTTGAATATATTTGATGGTGTTCCGACATTTGATCTTGAAAGTTCCGAACTGAAGAATAATATTAATATTCTGGATCTGCTGGCAGTTAAAACTTCCATATTCACTTCGAAAGGAGAAGCACGCCGGATGATCAAAAGTGGCGGTATTTCCATTAATAAAGAGAGGATCGAAGATCCCGATCAAACGATCGGTATAAAAGATCTGATGAACAATAAATATATTCTTGTTCAGGTAGGCAAAAAAAAATATTCACTGATCACTTTTAAATAGAAAGACCTTTCTGAGACACTCTTTTGTCATATATTGTCCCCGACCAGATATAGAACAACTTTGAAAATAATCTGTTTCAAAAGATCGTTGAGGATACTGTCTTCCCCAATATTCATCAGTGCAAAGATCGCACCCGAGGAACGGTTGAATCTCTTTTTATCCATTTTCTTTACAGGATTTCTTGAAGGTGAATTCAGGAGGAGAGGATTAATGAACCTTCCATTCCTCTGGAGACCATAGTGCAAATGAGGTCCGGTGGACCTCCCTGTGGTTCCGACATAACCTATAATATTTCCCTGACTTACCAGTTTTCCTCTCCTGATCCCTTTCTTTATCCCTGACAAATGGTAATAGTGAGTTCTGTATCTGTTCCCGTGAGAGACAATAATATATCTTCCTCTGACCCTGTCATAGCCGGTACCAAAGACCCTGCCATCTGCAGTAACTCTTACAATGGTTCCCCTGGGAGCACCGAGATCAACCCCTTTGTGAGCAGCAGAAAACCCCAGCACCGGATGTCTTCTGAAACCAAAACGGGATGTGATCCTCATGAACGGAAGCGGACACCTCAGGAACATTTTTTTTACCGCCCTTCCATCCGGGTGAAAATAGGAACTTTTCCCGGGTTCTGATGCAAACCTAACAACATTGGTCTTTTTCCCTCTGTTAATAAATTCGGATGCGAGAATTCTCCCAAAACCGGAAAATTTTCCTTTCAAGTATTTCTTCTCAATAAGTATTCTGAATGAATCACCTTTACGGATATCTCTGTTAAAATCTATATCATACTCATAAAGCAAAGCAAGTCTTTCCGAGAGTACTCCTCCACCCTCTTCCGCACTTGCCAGAGTCTCATACAAGGACCCGTTAATACACCCACTTATTATTCCGATTCTAATTTTATAAGGAATAACCACGATCTTTCCTGAGATCATTCTATTGCCGGTTCTGAATATATAAAGATATCTGTTTTTATCAATATCGTATCTGAAAGAATGAAAACCATTGACATCATAATTGATCAAATAACTATTTCCCGCTCTGATCTTGCCGGTATTATATAGTTCTCCGGCTTTTGATAATATTTTTTTTACCAGAGAATTATCGATCTTTTCTTTAGATAAAATAACGTACAAATTCTCGCCTTTGTTCACTTTCCCTCTGAATGACAATCTGTCATCCGCAGCGTAAAAGTTATTATGAACCGGAAGAAGGACAGGAGCGGAATTTTCCCCGGCTGTATCTGCAGTTCTGTTCCTGCCGATCCTGATCGCAAAAAAAAGAATCACAAATATGGCTGTGAGCATCAATATAAAACGTTTTCTTCTGAATGATCTTATCGCAGTATCCATAGTTGTTTATTCTAATAAATATTTGAATTCAAAGCAATCCATTCGGACTTCAATCTTGCCTTAACATAATGTTCTGATATAATAGCATTAACATGATTAATTATTTACTAAAAAAGATTTTCGGAACAAGTAATGAGCGAGTACTCAAAAAACTTGTTCCAACAATAGAAAAAATAAACCAACTGGAACCGGAAATAAGTTCACTCTCAGATGAGGATATGAAGATGTACACCGACAAGTTCCGTACAAGGCTTAGTTCGGGAGAAACCCTGGATGATATCTTACCCGAGGCATTCGCATTGGTTAGAGAAACAGGGAAAAGAGTATTGAATATGCGTCACTTCGATGTACAACTTCTGGGTGGGATAATCCTTCATAGAGGGCAGATCGCAGAAATGAAAACAGGAGAAGGTAAAACTCTTGTTGCAACACTTGCCGCATACCTGAACGCATTGGAAGGAAAAGGTGTTCACATAGTAACCGTTAACGATTATCTTGCTGCAAGAGACTCGGAATGGATGGGAGAAATATACAGGTTTCTTGGGCTTACCGTAGGAGTAATCAAACACGGTCTGGACGACGAAGAGAGAAAAGCAGCTTACAATTGTGATATTACTTATGGCACTAACAATGAATTCGGATTTGATTATCTCAGAGATAATATGAAATTTGAAGTTGAGAACCTGTCACAAAGAGATTTTAATTATGCGATCATCGATGAGGTTGACTCAATTCTGATCGATGAAGCGAGGACTCCTCTTATCATATCGGGGCCTACAGATGAATCTACTTCTCTTTACTATAACGTCAATAATTTTGTTAAAAGAATAAAATCCGAAGAATCTAATTTTGAGCTTGACCTCAAATCTAAAACAGTATCCCTGACAGAAACAGGTATTACTGCTGCTGAAAATTTCTTTAAAATAGACAATCTTTACGATCTGATAAACATGGATACATTGCATCAGATAAACCAGTCACTTAGAGCCCATCTTCTGTTTACAAAAGATGTTGATTATCTTGTCAATGATAACCAGGTGGTCATTGTTGATGAATTTACAGGAAGGATGATGCCCGGCAGGAGATTCTCTGACGGTCTTCATCAAGCACTGGAAGCCAAGGAAAATGTGAAGATCGAACAGGAATATCAGACACATGCGACCATTACCTTCCAGAATCTTTTTAGAATGTATGACAAGCTCGCCGGAATGACAGGAACAGCGATCACGGAAGCAACAGAATTCCACTCGATCTACAACCTTGAGGTTGTGGAACTCCCCACCAACAAAGTTTTGATAAGGATTGAGATGCCTGATGTTATCTACGGTAGCGAAGAAGAAAAATGGGATGCTGTTGTTAATGAAATAAGATCATTGAATGATAAAGGTCAGCCCGTTCTGGTTGGTACTATTTCTATCGAAAATTCGGAGATCCTACATCGGAGATTGGGCAGGGAGCATATCCGTCACCATGTTTTAAATGCAAAATATCATGAATCTGAAGCTGAAATAATTGCTCAGGCTGGTAGAAAAGGATCCGTCACTATAGCCACAAATATGGCCGGAAGGGGAACTGATATTGTTCTCGGTGGAAATCCGGATTTTTTGCTGAGAGAAGAGTTAAAGAAGAAGGGATTCTCTCCGACGAATGCACCTGAAGCAACTTTGACAAAAGCGAAAGAAGAGGTAACCAGAACACATATGATAGAACAGAATGAAGTTCTTGCTTTGGGAGGACTTCATATTCTCGGCACTGAAAGACATGAATCGAGAAGAATTGATAACCAGTTACGCGGTCGATCCGGCAGACAGGGTGACCCGGGTTCCTCCAGATTTTATATATCCCTTGAGGATGATCTGATGAGGATATTGGGAGGGGACAGGGTCAAAGGACTTCTTGTTCGGGCCGGTATGAACGAAGGTAATCCGATCGAGAACAGACTCGTGACAAAAGCGATCGAAAACGCTCAGAAACAGATCGAAGGGCAGAACTTTTCAATGAGAAAACATCTGCTCGAATACGATGATGTCATGAACAAGCAAAGGCAGCGAATTTATTCGATCAGAAAAGATATCCTTTACGGAAAAGATTTTAAGGATCATATATCTGACCTTATCCTCGATATTTTTGAAAGTATCATAAAATATCATCTTGATGAAAATAAAGATCCGGAGGAATGGAATTTTGATTCATTTGAAAAGGAAATAGCTGCACAATATGGCATTAACGTAAATGAAGTAATTAAAGAAGACATTTCCGAACTTTCATATTACGATATAAGGGACAAAATTCTTAAGACTATAAATGACTCATACAAAGCAAAAGAAGATTTGATAGGTCCAGAGAACCTGCGCGAATTTGAAAGATGGATAATGCTTCAGATCATTGATACTCAATGGAAGGACCATCTTCTGAATATCGATCATCTCAAAGAAGGTATAGGATTGAGGGGTTATGCTCAAAAAGACCCCCTGATCGAGTATAAAAAAGAGAGTTTCGAACTTTTCCAGGATCTTCAGGACCGGATAGATGATGAAGTGATCAGGACTTTGTTCCTTTTCAAACCTGTTGCTGAAGATGAAATAGAAGACCTGAGAAAGAAAAAAAGCTCGAAATTAAGCCGCCCCGTATCAAAGATGCCGGGAAAAAGATCGGGGAAAAAAAAGAAAAAAAAGAAGAGAAGATAGTATGAAAGAAAAATTTATAGAGTTTGAAGGTTTAACTTTTGATGATGTTCTGCTTGTTCCGGGATATTCCGAAGTGATCCCAAGTGAAGTTGATGTGTCTACAAAATTTACCAGAAACATCAGCCTTAATATTCCTCTCATTTCTGCAGCAATGGATACCGTTTCGGAAGCAGTGATGGCAATCGCAATGGCGCAGCTCGGAGGGATATCTATAATTCACAAAAATATGAAAATAGAAGAGCAGGCAGCACTGGTCAAAAAAGTAAAAAGATCGGAATCAGGAATGATAGTCGACCCTATTACTCTGAAGCCTCACAACAAGATCTATGAAGCATTGCAACTGGTCAGGGAAAAAGGGATCTCCGGACTACCGATCATTGATAATGCCGGGAAATTAAAAGGAATACTAACGGACAGGGATATGAGGCTTACAACAAATCTTGATCAGGAGATCAAAAATTTGATGACATCAAAGAATCTGATCACAGTAACTGATGACATCAGAATGGAGGAAGCAAAAAGACTCCTCCATATGAACAAAATAGAGAAATTGCCTGTAATAGATAAGGATAATACCCTTATAGGACTTATTACCCTGAAAGATATTTTGAAAGCGGAAAAATTCCCCTTTGCATCAAAAGATAAATTCGGAAGACTTTTGGTTGGTGCCGCCATTGGAACAGGAAAAGACACTCTGGAAAGAGCAAAGGCATTAACCGATATGAAAGCTGATGTTATCGTTATAGATACATCTCACGGTCACTCAAAAAAAGTAATGGATACCATCAGAACCATAAGGGATAGATTCCCTGACATAGAATTGGTCGCAGGAAATGTTGCTACGGGTAAAGCTGCCAGTGATCTGATGGATCTGGGAATAGATGCCATTAAAGTGGGAATAGGACCTGGTTCGATCTGTACAACAAGAATGGTTACCGGCGCGGGGATGCCTCAGATCAGCGCGATCATGGAGGTTGTCAAAGCTACCGGTAATAAGATCCCGGTTATAGCAGACGGAGGAATTAAATTTTCCGGTGATATAACCAAAGCAATTGCAGCAGGTGCCAACTCGGTTATGCTCGGATCACTCCTGGCAGGAACCGATGAAAGCCCTGGTGAACTGATCATTTATCAAGGCAGATCCTATAAAAAATACAGAGGTATGGGATCTATAGGGGCAATGAAGGATGGAAGCAAGGACAGATATTTCCAGGAAGATGAATATTCAGAATCAAAACTGGTGCCGGAAGGAATAGAAGGGAGAGTACCCTATAGAGGAAGTGTAATGGATCTTGTTCCATTGATGATCGGAGGTGTGAAAGCAGGAATGGGGCTCACGGGATGCAGAAGTATAAATGAGCTTAGAAAAGATTCCTGTTTTGTAAAGATTACCGGTGCATCACTAAAAGAAAGTCATGTTCATGATGTTATGATCACCGAGGAATCACCCAACTACAGATTGACCTGAAAAATATTATGATCAAAAGGAATCTTTTAATGATCTTTCTTTTGTTTATGGCTGTTTCAATTATCTTCCCAAAATCGAACAGAACCGGAGTCGGACTCAAAACCGGTTATTTCGGGATTCCGAATCAACTGCTTGATCTTATTATGTTCGAACACCCTGGAATAGAAGGAAAATTTTACAGTATTGAAATAAGAAACTTCGGATTTTCAAAGAACAGATCCATCTTCTCAGGTTTATATTCTCTTGAGATCAACAAAATGAGGGGGGAAGGTCAATGGAGAGTATCACAGGATGATGCCAGGATAAAAGGTTTTGGAGAAGTACAACAGATAAATTTTACCGCAACGATCATTATGACCCTTCTGCCCGGGCTCCCGATCAGACCTTATATCGGAGGCGGAATCGGTATCGGGTATATCAATATCAAATCAGACACCAAACATATTGACAATCTGGGGACTACAGTTGATGAAACGATGGACATAAAAAAGATCATCCCTGTTGGACATATCCCGGTAGGAATCATGATCCATCCGGGGAAGAACATGGAAATTAGAGTAGAAGGTGGGTTCAAGAACGGGTTTTATTTCGGCGGCTCTTTTGTTCTGATCTTCTAATCCAATTCAATTATTTCAAATTCTGTCGTTCCGAAACCGATTCTGGAAGAATGATCAAGCTGCACCTTATAAGGAATATTATGACTTAATTCCGAAAATGGTTTTCCACTTCTTTCTTCAACAAGATGTAAAGAAGCACTGTCAATCGCAACAGGATCTCTGGAAATCAGGATCCCGATATCGGGAGTGACCTTTTCATAAGTACCCATACAATCACAATCCTTAGAAATATTCGTTAGAAAATTAAGATATAGTTCCCTCCCGCCCATGATCTCTGATACACCCATTGCATGTTCAGTTATTTTCTTCTGCAGTTTTTCGTAGCTTTCACTCCAGTTATAAACAACAGCATCAAATCTGCAGACTGCCAGACATTCCCCGCATCCTATACACATTTTTTTATCTATTTGTGCCTTTCCCTCAACAAACTCAATAGCACTGACAGGACACCATTTTATACATTCTCCACAGGCTGTGCATTTTTTTCTCTTAATTACAGGTTTGGAAGTTGAATGCTGGATCATCTTCCCTCTTCTGCTGGAAAGACCCATACCGATATTTTTTAACGCTCCGCCAAATCCGGATACAATATGACCTGTAAAATGTGTAACTACCACAAGGGCCTGAACTTTTGCAAGAAGTGATGCAATATTTACTTTTTTGTATATCTTTCCAGGGATCTTCACCTCAACTTCCTCATCCCCGTACAATCCGTCCGCCATTATTACCGGCATTCCCGTATCAGCGATAGTAAATCCGTGATCATCTGCCAGATTGATATGATCAACGGCATTACTCCGGCCTCCCCTGTAAAGGGTAGATGTTTCGGTCAGGAAAGGAGTCCCGCCCTTTTCAGTAATAATTTGTCCAAGTGATCTCAGAAATTCAGGTCTGACAAAACCATTGATCTTTTTCTCACCGAAGTGGGTTTTTACAGCCACAAAATCTTTAGCGTTTATAAAATCAAGGAGCTCTGATCTTTTCAATATACTCTCGAATCGCTCAAGTACATCCGAAATGTTTTCCTCATCTCCGGTTTTTATAAAATAAACTTTTTCAGCCATATTCAATATTACTCCTTTCATCTCTATATGCTGATATGATTATAGAATATTTTAGAAAAAAGCGTAATATATTTATTCAATTTCTCCGCATCCTGTACACATATTTTAGGGACGGTTCTCAACTTTGTGTACAGTTTCCGACAACAACAATATTTGTTTCGGATTTCGTGCTTCGTATTTCGGTTTTCATTAGGGCGAAATACCTTTCGCCCCTACGTTCTTCTGACTTCTGTCTTCTGAACGCTGAAAGCTCTACCATATCCCAATCCGGCGTTGGCGTGTATTGCTTTTGCGGGACTCGATGCCCGAGGACTCGCCTATATCGATCCGAGGGGTGAGGTCCAGCAGAAAATGATAAACATTTTCGCGGTAGCAAAAGTAATCACGACATAAACCGAAAACTTCCATTTCGTTTTTCTCATTGAGCATTACCTCCTCCCAACCGTCGTCTATCCTGCGGAGCATCAAATTCTTTAACTTAAATTTTCAACTCACTCCGTTCAAACAAGAAAAATTTCCCCTACGGGACGTTAAGAATTTGACTTAGCCTCCTTAAGTCTCCTCCCGGCAATATCTCAATGACAATATCTTTAATCACTCAATGACGTTCACGACAGTGAACTAATGACAAGCTCTATAATACTGAATGACTAATACTGTAATCTCACCACTAACCTCTTACCACTAAGAACTATGAAACAGGACAAAAAACAGATTGGAGACAAAATGAAATTGCAAAGAAACAAAGCACCGTCACCCCAAATGGAAGTACCAATTCTAAATTTCTGAATCGGGTAGACGCAAGGCCTACCCCTACGTTCTTCTGTCTTCCGAACGCTGTGAGCTGATGGCTGAATGCTCCTAAAATTGACAAACAAACTCTTATTCCAATATAATTAAATCCAATGAAAACAGAATCAGAAAAGTATTTTAATATTGCTATTGAAGAAGCGAAGAAAGGGATGGATTCAAATGAAGGGGGACCTTTCGGGGCGGTTATCGTTAAAGATGGTGAAATAATTGCTACGGCACATAACGAAGTTATCGGCTCTAACGATCCCACCGCTCATGCGGAAGTCCTGGCAATACGAAGAGCATCCGAAAAACTCGGTAGATTCGATCTGTCCGGATGTACGATCTATTCCACTTGCGAACCGTGCCCGATGTGCTTCTCGGCAATCCATTGGGCTAAAATAGAAACATTGTATTATGGCTGTGATAATAAAGACGCCGCAGAGATCGGATTCGATGACAAGTTCATTTATGATGTGATCAGAGGAATATCTACTGAAGAAAGAGTATCCATACACCAGGAACACAGAAAAAAATGCCTCAGGTTGTTCAAGCACTGGGAGACCAAGAAAGACAAGGTCAGATATTGATCCTTTTCTTCTCCTACCCCTGAAACGCAAGATTTAGAGATTTTATCAGCTGTGAAATATAAACATCTGAAATTCTTGTTTTTTTCTCATCATCTCCTCTTACGTAGAACCAGAAAGATGAGATCATACTTAATACATCAAATAATTTTTGATAATCTTCGGGAACTGGTTTTTCAGCTTGCTGAATAAGCTCAGTGATCTCATTGCAAACAGTTCTCATTCGTCCTCTGTAATACCAGAGATTAACCTTTTCTCTTTTACTCATTTCCATAAATTCATTTTCTATAGCTGTGATAACATCCGGCTCATACATTAGATCAGATTGGAACACGATCAATTTTTTAAACTTATAAAAATGGTCTGCATTTAAACAATTTTTCATATCTCCTTCAGGAATACAATTAACCATCCCGATAAGACATTGCAACAGCTTTCTTGTTGCACGATATCTGTTCCTTTTTCTGAAAAATTCATTTGCACTTTTATTCAGTACGTTGGAGTTATCCCTTTTCTGAACAAATTTTCTCAAATTATCTTCAACCATGGTATCTAGATAATTTGAGATTTCAGAAAGCAACCTTACGGTTTTTTCTTTATAAGGGATCGAATCACTATCTCGCTTTTCAATTTGCTTATTTTCATTCATTCCCTGTTTCTTTTATTCCTTTCGGGACAAATATATTACTTTGAAGATTTTATGTCAATGCCGGTATAAACGTGTAATTCCTTCCTGTTACACTTGAATTTATAAGGATTTTATAATACCATAAACTTTAAACTCAATATCATTATATTTGGGACCAATGATATGAAATCATATAGATATATGGAGGTTTAGACAAATGTTGAGATCAATGAGAGCTGATTTTAAAAAGTATTCATGGACTCTCTGGCTGGTTATTATCGCTTTCCTTCTTGGATTTTCATTTACAGATATTTTTACGAGAAGAGATGTAAGCGATACTGTTATTGCCAGGGTCGGGAAAAAAGAGATAAAAGTCGAAAGATATCAAAAACAATTATTCCAGGTTATTGACAATTATAAGAATCAGATGAAAGGTGGTTTCAACAAGGAAATGATCACCCAGATGAGAGTACCTGAGCAAATACTTCAAAATCTTATAAACTCTGAAATAATACGTAATGAATCAGACAAACTAAACCTTCGTGCCACTAAAAGTGAATTGACAAAAATGATCATGAACTTCCCTGCATTTCAGAAAGAAGGAAAATTTGTCGGGATAAGTGAATATAAAAGATATCTAGCAATATTCAGAACAAATGCAAAAGATTTCGAATCTGATCTGAAAAAAGATATCGTAAACAACAAACTTAAAGAAATAGTAACTGCTTCAATGATAATCGACAATTCCACGTTAAAAGATATCTACAGGAAAGAGAACGACTCCGCTGATGTGGATTATATAAAGCTTAAGATCAATACCAGTAAGTCCGATTTTACCGTTAGTGATCAGGAATTGAAAAATTATTTTGAAAAGAACAAAGAAAATTTCATGACACCTGAGAAGAGGAAAGGAAATATTATTGCATTGAAGTATGCTGATTTTATGAAAGACCTTAAACTGACCGAGAAAGATTTCTATGATTATTTCAGAAAGAACAAAGAGCAATTCCAGATCCCGGAAAAGATCAGGGTTTACAGACTATTCATTGAATACTCAGAGAAAAACAGAGAAGATGTACTTAAGAAAATACAATCATTAAAGGAAGATCTGAACGTTGACAACTTTGAATCTTTTGTTCATCTACATTCCACCGGTGCCAAGAAAGTGAATGGAGGAGATTGGGGCTATTCAGAGTGGAGAAGTTTAACTTCACAGGAACAAAGTATAATTAAATCACTTAAACAAAGTGAAATATCTGACCCGGTGGATACATTTTCAGGATTTTCCATTCTTTATACAAAGGAAAAAACAAATGAAATGCAGGAACCATATGAGACTGCGAAGATTAAGATAAAAAATATCATGGAAAAGGAAGCTCTAAGAAATATCGTAACTTTAAAACTTAAAAAGATCTATGAAAAAGTAAAAAACTCTCCGGACCTCTCTTCTGCCAAAAATGATAAAACAGTTAAAGTAGTTGATACCGGATATCTGATAAATGGCGATGCGATCAAAGGTGTGGAACAATTTGGATATTTATCCAGAAAGCTTTTTGATATGAATAAAAATGAGATAGCATATCCTGCTGAATTCATGGATGGAATAGCAATAGTACAACTTGTATCAATAAAAGAACCCGAGAATGAAACATTTGAAAATGTGAAAGGGAAAGTTAAGGAATTGGTAATAACGGATAAACAGATTAATGATGTAATAAAAAAATCTGAAACGTTATCATATTCACTCAATAAACTCTCCGATAAGGACAGTATTGAAAAATTCATAAAAAAACAAGATATGGAACTCAAGAATTTAAGTTACAAAAGGGGAAACAAAATTGCAGGACTGGGGCAGGATGAAAAACTCGACAACAGGGTTTTCAATAATACTGACGGGAAATTCTCAAAACCTTTCAGGATCGGAGACAATGTGGTAATCCTCCGTTCAACGGATATAAAAGTTTCGTCTGACACAGATTTCGAAAATGAAAAAGATACTTTTTACAACAAAAAACTTAAAGAAATGAAAGATAACTATTTCATTTCCTATATTCTTTCAAAGAGATTAAAATACCGTGTGGGAATAAATCAGGATCTTTATGAAAAGATAAAAGAATCAGTCATTTCCCGTTTTAATTAGGAGATAAATGTGGAAAAAGAAAAAATATCCCAGGCTATTAATATTCTGAAGGAACTGGATATAGATATGTGGATGGTCGCCGAAAAAGAATCGGAACTTATGACTGATCCAATAATGGATTTTATCATAGGTACGGGAGTTACATGGCTCTCATTTTTTATTTTTACAAAATCTGGCGATAAATATGCTATCGTTGGCAACCTTGACAAAGAGAAAATAGAGAGTCTCGATCTTTTTGATAAAGTTTTCCCGTATACCAGTTCTCCCAAGGAGAGCCTTTTTGAGATAATGGGAGAAAATAATCCATCTAAAATCGCATTAAACTTTTCTGTGGATTCTCCTTCTGCAGATGGTCTTACATATGGAAAGTTTCTGAAACTTCAGGAACTTTTCGAAGGTACTGACTATATGAACCGTGTTGTATCAGCAGAAGAACTGATCTCAAAACTGAGAGGGAGAAAATCGGACGAAGAAGTAAGAAGAGCAGGAGAAGCAATAAAAATAACCCTGGATATATATGACAAAGTAACAGAATTTGTAAAACCCGGAATGACGGAGAAGGATATTGCTGCATTTATTACCGGGGAACGTGAAAAACTCGGGTTGGAACCTTCATGGGATGCAGAAGTAAATCCATCTGTATTCACAGGGCCTCAGGAAACAGGGGCACATTCCGGTCCAACGGACAGAGAAGTGGAAAGAGGGCATGTATTCAATATTGACTCAGGTGTTATATATGAAAAGTATTGCTCTGATCTTCAAAGAACATGGTATGTTCTAAAAGAGGGAGAGACAACCCCACCAGAGGCTGTCATGGACGGATTTGATACGATAGTCAAATCGATCCAGTTATCTTTTGACGCTGTAAAACCCGGCGTAACAGGAATAGAGATCGATACGATCGCCAGAGATTATATTGTATCTCGCGGATATACTGAATACCCGCATGCTCTGGGACATCAGGTGGGAAGAACTGCACACGATGGAAGCGCTCTTCTGGCTCCCGCATGGGAAAGATATGGAAATCTTCCCTATCTTGAACTTGAGGAAGGCCAGATATTTACCATAGAACCCAGATTATATTTAAAAGATCATGGAGTTGTAACAATTGAAGAAATGCTGGTAATAACTTCTGAAGGAGCCAGGTGGCTTTCCAAACCTCAGAAAGAAATATACCTTATCAAATAAAAAAAAAGAAAGGGTAATGATTCAACCCCCTGAGAACTACTATGAAACGATCACCAAAGCCTGATTGGCTAAGAATTAAAATTCCGTCAGGTGTTGAACTGTTCAAATTAAAAAAAAACCTGATATCCAGAGGGCTCCATACCATCTGCCAGGATGCAAAGTGCCCCAACATGAGCGAATGCTGGAACAAAAACCATGCGACCTTCCTTATTCTCGGGAATATCTGTTCGAGAAACTGTAGCTTCTGTTCGGTTCAGACGGGTAAATGTGAAGAAATCGACAAATATGAACCCGAAAAAATTTCAGAGATGGTCAATATAATGAAACTAAAATATGTCGTAATAACATCCGTGACAAGAGATGATCTCGATGATGGCGGTTCAACTCACTACAAAAAGATCCTGAACAAATTAAGGAACGATTTCCCTGAACTTAAGACCGAAGTTCTTATTCCTGATTTTAAGGGGGATTTGAATTCCGTTGAGACAGTACTTGAAGGAAAACCGAATGTTCTTAACCATAATCTGGAAACGGTCAGGGAATTATATAAAGCTGTGAACAGGAAAGAAGGAAATTATGAAATTTCACTTTCAGTTTTGAAATATGCCAGTTCCAGAGGATTCATTACAAAATCAGGGATAATGGTAGGACTTGGAGAAACAATTGAACAGATCAAAACACTGCTGAATGATCTGTTGAGTAATGAAGTAGACATCCTGACGATCGGTCAATATCTTCAACCTTCTCAAAAAAACATCGAAGTAAAAGAATATATTCCTCCCGAAACATTTCTTGAACTTAAAGAATTAGGGGAATCAATGGGATTTAAGGCAGTTGAATCCGGTCCGTTCGTCAGAAGTTCATATAACGCTTCTTCCCTTTATTCCCTGGCTGCGGGAATCTTGTGAAATTTTATTATTATTTGCAAATTTCCTTAAACTCTTGAATATCTCTTTTAAAACAAGTATACTCATTTAGATGAAATCTGGAGAAATTCAGAGAAAGGGAAGGTAATGAGATATCTTATTTTTAGTGATATTCACAGTAATCTTGAAGCTTTCGAGAAGTTTCTATCGTTGAAGGTCGTAGGATCGATCGACAAATTTCTCTTTCTCGGAGACCTTGTCGGGTACGGTGCAGATCCTAACAATACGATCTCACTTTTCAGAAGTATGAAAAATACATATTCAGTAAGGGGTAATCACGACAAGGTCATCTCAAGTCTGGAATCATCTTCTCTCTTTAATCCTGTCGCAGCTTTCTCAGCAGAATGGAGTAAAGTAAAGCTTTCCGATGATAACAAAGAATTTCTTAAGAAAATGAAAAAAGGACCTTCTGTAATTGATCATTTCCTAACCATCTGTCATGGATCGACCTTTGATGAGGATTATTATGTGTTCTCCGTATTTGAAGCCGTGGAATCTCTTAAGTTCATGAAAACATCAATAGGCTTTTTCGGGCACACTCACTTCCCTGTCATTTATTTTCAAAGAAATAATAAACTCGATGCAATTCCTCTAAATAGAGATAAGAAAATAAAACTTGACCCTAATACGCGATACCTTATAAATCCCGGTTCTATCGGTCAACCGAGAGATAAAAATCCTAAATCAAGTTTTATTGTATATGATTCTGAAAAAAAAGAGATCGTATTTTCCAGATATGAATATAATATTAAAAAAACACAAAAAAAGATCAGGGCTGCAGGACTTCCCGAACTTCTTGCCAGCCGCCTTGAATCTGGGGTATAAACAGGTGACAGCATGTCCGGAACAGATAATCTAATTTCAAAGATAGAAAATACAAAAAGTGGTATATTACAGGAACTAGAAGAGTTGAAACGTCTTTCCACTTCACTGGGAAACAGTGATACGATCGACAATCTTCATACATTTATAAAAAAGATCTCAGCATCGGTTAACCAGATCAATCTCATTTCCGACCTGCTTAGAGGAATAAATATCTTCTGTAGCAGAACAGCAATATTCCTGTTGAGAGATGACAAACTGATCGGATGGGGAGGTTCAGGCATAATGTCCGGTTCCGCTCCGATGAAAGACACAGATCTGAAAAAGATCTTTTTTTCTCTTTCCGCTGATACTGCTTTTAAAGAAGTACTTGAACAAAAAAAACCTTATCACGGAGATCCGGAGAAACACAATGATAATCATCTTATCTTCAGTCGTTTCGGGAATACAACACCTGATTCTATCCTTGTCATCCCATTTTTTGTTAAAGGGAAACCTCAGGCTGTAATTTACGCTGATGTCCTGTCAGGCACCCAAATGGGAGTCAAAGAGATAGAAATACTATCTATGGTGGGAGAAATGAGCCTGGACCTTCTCCCGATCAAACAAAGGATCATTGCAAAAGTAAAAACTCAGGAATATGAGGAAAAACCCGAATCTAAATCAGACTCGTTTCAGAAAGTTGTTGTATCTGCAGAATCAAAACCTATAGAGATAAAAGAAAGTGATCCTGAGCGACTTGCCAGAGTAATTGTTAACGATATGATACTTTACAATAGAGCACAGGTTGAGAACGCAAGAAGTGAAAAAAGGGTTTATGATGAATTGAAAGCTACAATACTTCAATCAAAAGAGCTCTACCTAAGCAAGCATAATGACCTTAGACCATTTGAGATCCAGTTGGTTGAAACCCTCGCTGACTGGGATAGGGAAGCTTTGAACGGGTATAAATTTGAAACTATTTAAGAACGATAAGTGGTTAAATTATATTTTTGAATTAGAACTTATCATGATCTTTTCAATAGTTCTCTCTCTAATAATTACACTTATCATTAAATATCCTTCCAATATGACCAGAAGTGACATCAATGATAACTCCGGAATATTGGAAAAATACAGGATATTTTCCTCTATTATCAATATCAAACCTGTGGTGAAGAACCTTCAGAACGAACCGGTCAATATCAAGAATAGTTTTGTCGGCAACTTCATGACGCTCAGATTACTTGATTCTGAATTGAAGGATAGAAGCTACGGAATAATTGATGATTTCATAAAAAATTTCAAATCTGATGATAATTATCTGAATACTGAAAAAGAGAAACTTTTTCTGAAGAATATTTTTATGAAAAAAAAATATAGTGAATATGTAAAAAAATACAACAAGGGTAATTTCGGAATAAAATCTGACATTATGCTTTTAAAATCATATCTTAATATTAAAGATGAAAAGAGATCCCTTGATCTGTTCAAAGATTTGTATATTTCCAGATCTGTAAAAAAGATCAGAAAATTTCTTTCTAATGGTGAGATTTCCGCATTAATGAAAAGAGTTGATGAATCTTTCTGGAACAAGAAGCTTGAAGTTATGATAAAGAATAACAATTTGTCGGATTTTCGAAATATTGCCAGATATATAAAAGATAAACAACTGGTTAATTTTATATCTGCCGAAATATCATATTTACAAAAAAGATATTCCAGATCAAGATCACTTTTGCTAAAGGTAAGGTCCGCAAGATTCACTGCAGGAAAGGAAAAACTACTATTAAAGATGAGAATAAGGGATGACAAGTTCTCTGATATTGATAATACACTAAACAAGATCATGTCCGATAAAGAAATTTACAAACAACTTCTAATGGATATTGCATCACTCTTTCTGATAAAAAACAAAAATGATAAGGCTATAGAATACTTTTCAAGATATATTTCTATCTTTAAGGATGAGGGGAGTGAATCCGATGATAACTATTGGAGGGCGTTGTGGACCACGGCATGGCTAAAAGTCAAATCCGGAGACGAAAAAGGTGCCGCAACTCTTTTCCATGAAGGCAGCAAATCGCCTATCCTATCCTACAGAATCGCAAATTCATTCTGGGATTCGAGTATGAAAGGAGAATACTTTCCGGATATACAAAAGTACCCTTTCACTTATTATTACGCACGATATTCCCAAACAGGGAATATGAAGAAATTATTGTATCTTTCAAATTTTAAAAAATTATTCAACAAAAAGGGTACTACTAAATTCACTGATATTACTTTTAATATAAAAAAATTGTTGGAGTACGGATTATCAGGGGAGGCGTTGGAATATATCTCATGGATAAAAAGTAATGAAGATCTACCTGCCGAAGATATGAACTCAATTAAATTTATAGAGACACTTATCTATCTTAAACAGGGAGACCATTACCATACCTTTACTTCATTCAGGAATAATTTCAAAGATTATCAAGAGATCATCCTTCCCAATTTTCTTAAGGAAATATATCTTCCATTGAGATATGAGAAAATTATTGACCGGTACAGTTCGGAATTTGGTGTAAGCAAAGAACTGATACTTGCATTAATCAACCGAGAGAGTATGTTCAGATACGATATAATATCTCCTGCCCGGGCAAAAGGACTTATGCAGATCATTGACAGTACTGCCCGACTTACTGCCGTAAAATTGAAAATAAAACTGAGACGCAATGATATCTATAAACCTGAAATAAACATCAAATTGGGTGTAGCTCACCTAAAAGAACTCCTTACCAGATATAATGGAAAGATATATCTGGCTTTAGCCGCTTATAATGCCGGAACACACAGAGTTAAGCGATGGTTGAAAGAATTTGGGGAATTCGAAGAAAATAAATTTATTGAAATGATACCTTTCTCAGAGACACGTAACTATGTTAAAAACATCCTTAGGAACTATTTCTACTATAAATATTATTATTGTCCGAAAGAATGGGATAACATCAGGATCTAAACATAATTAAGATAAAATGATATTTGGAAAAAAAAAGAATGTAGCAATCATTTTTGGTGGGAAGTCAGCGGAACATGATGTTTCTATTCGTTCGGCCAATGCAATCTACAGCAATATTGACAGGGATCTTTTTAATATTTCCCTTATCTATATCGCCCGGGACGGGAAATGGGCTCTTATTAACGAAAAAAACATCGGGACACCCGAAAAAGATACAACCTTGAAAGGAGATTTTCTTCCATGGCTGAAAAAAGGAACATTATCCGGGGGAATTGATATCTATTTCCCTGTTCTACACGGTCCAAATGGAGAAGACGGAAGGATCCAGGGTATCTTCGAAATGTCAGGTGTTCCATTTACGGGTGCCGGATCATTGTCGTCCGGACTTGCAATGGACAAAGCCGTATCAAAAGCACTGTTCTCTCTCGCAGGTCTGGCAATTGCAGATTACAAAGTATTTACCAGGAATGATCCCGAAGATATATATAAAAATATAGAAAGTTCCATCGGGTATCCCTGCTTTATTAAACCATGTTCACTTGGTTCTTCCATCGGTATTAGCAGAGCGTTGAACAGAGAAGAATTAATATCAGGATCATCTGAAGCTTTCAAGTTCGATACAAAAATAATAATTGAAGAAGAAATTAAAGGGATAGAATACGAAGTATCTGTAAAGGGAAATGATCATCCTGTTGCATCTCACCCCGGTTCGTTTATTCCATCCAAAGATTTCTACGATTATGAAGATAAATATATTCTGGGGAAAACTGAATTTCAAATCCCTGCAGAACTCCCTGATGATAAAGTCAATGGACTTAAAAATGCTTCAGTAACGGCATATAAAGCCCTTTATTTGAACGGATTTTCAAGAGTAGATTTTTTTATTGAAGATAAAACCGGACGTATCATCGTAAATGAGATAAACACAATACCGGGTTTTACAGAGATAAGCATGTTCCCTAAACTATGGGAATCTGAAGGGATCTCTTTTAAAGACCTTGTCACAGAATTGATCGAACTGGGTTTCGAACATTCCAGGAAAATATTTTCCAAACTGAATAGCCCCCGATAGAACATGATAATTCTTTCACTCGATTATGGAGAAAAAAGGATCGGAGTCGCAATCGGCAATTCTGAAATCAAAACTTCTACCCCCATAAACTCTGTCAAAAATAGAGATAAGACCAGTCTTATATCCGCAATAAAAAAAATAATTCATGATTATGAAGTCTCACTGATAGTATTGGGATACCCCCTGCATATGGATGGTTCGGAGAGTCCGATATCAAAGAAAGTGAAAAAATTTAAAAATTTGATCATTACAGAGACAGGACTTGAAGTGAAGCTTGTTGATGAAAGACTTACTAGTTTTGAAGCTGCAGAATTACTTAAAGGTTCGAGAGGAGATATCCGGAAAAGCAAAGATCTGATAGATTCCGTATCTGCTCATATAATTCTATCTGAATATCTGGAGACAATATGAAAAAAATTATAATAGTATCTATTATCATAATTACAGCTGTTATTATATTTTTGGGATTTGATTTTTACAGCAAGTCAGGAACCTCTTATAAAGGTTTTAAAGGATCAATAAAAATAGATATTCCCGGCGGTTCTACAGTTACCAGTATTGCAAAGATCCTGAAAGAAAAAAAGATCATCTCGAATTATTTCTATTTTAAGATATATTACAAAATATTCCATTCAGGATCATTCTTTAAATCCGGGGAATATCACTTTGGCGATCCCCTCACGTTCGAGCAGATAATCCAAAAACTTATTAAAGGTGACGTCGTTCTTTACAAAATCACGATCAAGGAAGGAATGACAATTGATGAAACAGCAGAATATCTGGCCGAGAATCATAAAATCGATCAGCAGAAATTCCTGGAATCTGCAAAAGATACATCCCTAATATCGGATATTGATGATAAAGCTGATGATCTTGAAGGTTATCTGTTTCCTGAAACATATATGATCAGCAAAGGAACGACCCCTTCCGAACTTGTAAAGACCATGGTAAACAACTTCAGAAAAAGTTTCTCCGAAAGTTATATGATCAGAGCAGGAGAACTGGATCTCAGTGTAAGAAAGATCATCACCATGGCATCTCTGATAGAGAAAGAAACATCATCAAGAGAAGAAAGATTTCTTATCTCATCCGTATTTCATAACAGGCTCAAGATCGGAATGCCGATGGGATGTGACCCGACCATAATTTATATTCTAAAAAAAGAAGGAATATGGGACGGAAATATACGATGGAAAGACCTTAAAAGGGATTCACCTTATAACACACGGATAAACAGAGGACTTCCCCCCGGTCCCATCTGTAGTCCCGGGATCCATTCAATAGAAGCTGCCCTTTTCCCCGAGAACACAAAATATCTTTATTTTGTAGCCAAAGACAGGAGAACACACTATTTTTCAAAGAATCTGAAAGAGCACAACTGGGCGGTCAGAAAATATATCCTGAACAAAATAAAAAGCAAAACTAAATAAAATTAGTTATCCGGTTATTTTACCCTCTTTGCATCCCAGTACAGATAGTAAAGGAGTACTGCAAACATAATGAAACCAAGATACTCTGCTCCTGCAGATTCGATCCAGCGATCGGTTCCGACTGCTTTCATTATGGTCCATCCTTCACCGAAGATCGTCTGACCTATAAAGATTATGGTTGCAGCAAGTACACCCATAATTGCACCTCCGGCAATGAAACCAGATGCAATAAGAGTTCCTCTCTCTTTTCTTGCAGAAGCAAGTTTCTTATCCTTTGAACTTTTCCCAACCAGATGGGCAATGATCCCACCGGCAAGAATTGGTGTATTAAGATAAAGTGGAAGATACATACCAAGTGCAAATGCAAGTGGTGGTATCCCGATAAATTCAAGTACTATAGCAAGAAAGACCCCCGCCAGATATAAAAGCCATGGTGCGGGCTGACCTGTCATCAAAGGTTTAAGAACCGCTGCCATTGCTGATGCCTGAGGTGCTTCAAGCCCTCCAGGACCGAAGCCGTAAGTCTTATATAGCATCAGGATAACAAGTCCCACCGATGCAGCAGACAGCAATGTTCCCAGGAACTTGTATCTCTGCTGAGTAACGGGAGTAGTTCCGAGCCAGTATCCAATCTTTAGATCAGTAATAAATCCTCCTGCCATAGAAAGAGCAGTACAGACAACACCCCCGATCAGAAGGGCCGCGAGCATCCCCTGTTCCCCTTTTAAACCTATCGCCACGAGAATGACTGATGATATTATCAATGTCATTAAAGTCATTCCTGAAACAGGATTTGTTCCTACAATTGCAATAGCCCTTGCTGCAACAGTTGTAAACAGAAAAGAAATTACGGTAACAATTGCAAGCCCTATTAGTGCATGAAGAATATTCCCTTTCAGTACACTGATCATGAAAAATGCAAAAATACCAACTAATGTTGACATGATCAAAATAACATTCCACTTCATACTTATATCTTTCTGAAGCCGGTTAGGTTTAGATGATCCCAATTTTCCATCACCAACTTTTCCCACGATCTCATTTGCTGCAAGTTTAAACGCCCCACCGATTATTTTTCTGGATTTTATTATTCCAATTATACCGGCAGCGGCAATACCGCCAATACCGATATGTCTTACATATTCACTGAATATTTCCTGTGGCAGCATGTCTGCAATGGGTTTCGCAGCACTTAGGATCGGTTCCGGATTGAACTGCCCTATATAAAAAATAGAAGGTACAAGAACCCACCAGGCGAGAAATGAACCAGATGCAATGATCAGAGAATACTTTAATCCTATTATATAGCCAAGCCCCATAACTGCCGAACTGGTCAGAAAATTAAATTCGAGTTTTACAGAATCTGCAAGCTTTCTTCCCCATGGGATCACAAGTGTTGATACTTTTTCCTTCCATAATCCAAATCCTGAGATCAGAAAATCGTAAATACCTCCAATGGCAAGAGCCTTAACAAGGATCTTCGCTTTATTACCACCTGATTCACCGGCAACAAGTACTTCCGTAGTTGCTGTTGCTTCCGGAAACGGAAATTCTCCATGCATATCCTTGACAAAGAATTTCCTGAACGGAATAAGAAATAATATTCCAAGAAATCCACCGAACAACGAAGCGAGGAAAACCTGAAGGAATGAGGCCTCTATTCCAAGAATATACAATCCGGGAATGGTAAAGATCGCTCCGGCAACAATAACTCCGGAACTTGATCCGATGGATTGAATTATAACATTCTCCTGAAGAGCATTCTTTCTTCCGAGTACCGTAGAGAGCCCGACAGCAAGGATAGCAATTGGTATCGCCGCCTCAAATACCTGCCCGATCTTCAGTCCGAGATATGCCGCTGCAGCTGAAAAAAGAACAGCATAAAAAATACCCCATGAAAGTGAATACGGTGTTAATTCCGGAAGTGGTGATTCTGCCGGAACCACCGGTTTATACTCTTCTCCCTCATTCAGTTTCCTGTAAGCATTCTCAGGAAGTCCTTCCCCTACTTCTTGTACTTTCACGTCCATTGCAACCTCCGTTATGATATTGAACCGGCAAATTAATAATGTCCAAAACCGGAATTATAAGATATTTTAATAACACATAAGAAATGATATTTCAAACTCGTGTATAGCTTCATTCATATAAAGGCCACAGAAGAAACATCTTAAATTATCATTTCCAGAAAACCCTGACATCACGCTTCAGACATTCTATTTCGATTGGTGAACTTCCGAGCATCTCACCATCCGGAGTAAGATCCTTGGGAGAATCCGTTCTTATCGAGATTTTACTTGCCTTAAATGTTTCCACCTCATCCATATATATATGCTCACCCTTAAATATTTTCGGGAAGCTTTGGAGCATTCGCCTTCTTGATGTTTTGTTAAGAAGAGTTATATCAAGCAGTCCGTCATCCACTTCGGCAGAAGGAGCCATAAGAAAATTCGAAGTGAATCTTGTGTTTGAAACTTCAATAAATATATTCTCTCTTTCGATCCGCTTTCCGTCAATATCAATCGTCACTTTGTAATTATTCAAGAATATAATTTTATATATCACTCCGATCGTATAGGATAAGTTCCCGAATATCTTCAGCTTCTGGGCGATCCTGTTCACATCTGAAACAAATCCAATCCCTATGATATTTAAAAAATAATAGTTAACACCGTTAGTTTTAAATTTCCCCACATCAATTTTTCTTGTTTTGTTTATTGCAATAATATCAATAGCCGTTTCCCAGTCACCTGTACTAAGTCCTATATCCTTCACAAAAGCATTCCCGGTCCCTACAGGAAGAATACCGATCGGAGGCTTTTCTTTTCCCGGATTTGCATAATAACCGTTGATCACTTCGAAAACCGTCCCGTCACCACCGGCAGCAACAATTCCGTCATAAGAGGAAAGGTCCGCATTCCTGACAAGTTCAACAGCATTTCCCGGGGACGATGTTTTTACAAGTTCTGCCGAGATTTTTTTTTCATTAAACTTTTTCATTATTTTTGAAA
>CAYNUG010000025.1:0-8136 GCA_964400545.1 uncultured Clostridia bacterium
TAAAACCCATTTTAATTCCTTTAAATATTTACAAAGATAATTATTAAATATCTTCGGATCTATCTGTCCGAGCTTTCCCGAAAAGGAAAATCTTCCCATTTTGTTGTTCACGGGAATAACTATATTCCCATCCAATACACTCTTTCCCATCAAATTTGTTGATAAATAAATTCTGGATTCTCTTCCGGTTCTCAGAATTTCAGGAAAGTTTGAAATATCTTTTATTACTGAATTTAATTTTGTAAAGTTAACCGATTCCGGTTTTCTTTCTCCCACAGCAGTTTCAGAATACTTTATGGTTCCGTCTTTTATCTTTATGAGGTCAATTCCTAATTTTAACGGAGAGGTACTGAATATCTGTTGGGGAAGCTTTCTGTCGGTCCTGTTTTTCTTTTTTATTATGTTCTTATTCCGGTATATAAATATTTCGGGTTTGATTATGTTAAGTTGATCTGCATGCAATCTTCCATTCTTCAGCAACTCGTTAAGATCAATTGTCTTCATCTCTATTCCGGAGACATCAAGATCATGATAACTGCCTCTTCGGGACATGATGCTCTTCCTAACCTTGGCAGATGATGGTGCATATTTAAAATTTCTTATCTTTATGGAAGATTCCTCAGAACAAAGATCTATCTCCCCTGATACGGCTTTATATCCGGTTTTTTTTATGAGAAAGAATGAACTTTTTGCGTGAAGTTTAAGATCGGTTTTATTCTTAAGGAAATTATCTGATAATGATTTTTGAGGGTCATAAAAAAGATTTTTAGTATCAATTGATAAATTTTTCAATCCGCTTTTAGGCTGAGAACCAGTCCGAGTGAAAAATCTGATATCGGTATCTTCAATTATAACTCCCCTGATCGATACTCGGGGAGTTTTCCTTGTTTTTCCTGGTCCGGTTCTTTTATTTAAGGATTTGTTTGGAAAATAAATTTCGAAATCTCCTTTTGCCAGAAATATTCTTCTTACGCTGATCTTTCCAAAGAAGATAAGATCGAAGTATGAGATCCCTGTTATGGATAAAACAGGTATAGATGCTTTGAACAATGTTGCCTTGTTAGTTTCAGGGTTATTTAACACCTTTTCATCGAATGAAATTGTCAGGCCCTTAACGGTGATCTGTCTGCCAAAGATATCTATATCAATAGAATTATATTTTATTTCATATATATCATTGTTCTTGTTAAGGATAGTTGAAAGGAAAGACTCGAAAATTTCCGGACTTTCACATTTTACATATAAATGAAAACTAAAAGTCAGTAATATTGAAATAATAATAACAGAAATAAATATCGAATTTTTTTTATTTTTAAGACCGGTGAATATTTTTTTTAGCATGATGTATAAATATAATGAAATTAATTGGTCATTTTGTCCATCTTTAATGGTGAAGAAATATAATTTGTCTTTGCAGTTGTAGAAGTTCTATACTTATGTAATAATCGAAAAATGAAGTTGAAAAGAAGTGAATATTTCATGGTACTCCTGATATTTTCCGGATTTATTTCTTTTTTCTTCAATTATCCGATCTGGTCACCACTCTTTTTTCTTCCGTTTTCAGCCTTCATTTTTTCATTGTTATCAAAGAACAGGCTCGAGAAAAGAACTTTTAAATATTTTCTACCGTTTATTTCAGGAATATTAATATTTTTAATGAGGCTTTTTTATTGGGACCGGATGGATTTTGTAAATAGGGTAGGAAATCTACTTCTAATTGCATTGTTATATTCGCTTTATATATATATTAAGAAGAATCGGTCCATTGAAAAGTATGTCTCTATTTTTAACAGGAGAAGTATAAGAGCCAGGACCGTGTTGCTATTCCTTTTTTCCCAGATGATCTTTATTGCCGCTTCCGTAATTATTGTTCAAAAGGGCGTGGAGCTTGTCGGAGATGAACCGCATTACCTGGCTATATCACAATCAATTGCAAAGGATGGGGACCTGAATGTTTTCAATCAATATGCAAGAGATGAATATAGAGAGTTTATAAATTATCATTTGACCCACCATTCAAAGGTCGGGAAGGGATTTAAAAGGTGGTTCTCATTCCATCTCCCGGGATTATCGTTTATTCTTTCCCCCTTTTTTCTGATTAAGATCCCGGTTCCGCTTCTTTATCTCCTCATAAGAATCTTTCTTGGATTATTTGGATCTTTATTGGGAGTTATTATCTACAACTTATCTATTAAAATATGGAATAGAGAAAAGCTTTCCCTTTTCATTTTTTTTGTATTTATGTTTACTGCTCCTGTTTTTTTCTACTCTTTTCATATTTTCGCAGAACTTCAGGTTTTGCTTCTGCTTCTCCTCTCGATCTGGTTTGCTCTGTTTAAAGAAAAAAGAGGACAGATAGATATACTTTTATCAGGTCTTTTCCTTGGTATAACTGTGTTCTGGGGGATGAAATATATTATATTTATTGCAATATTCTCATTTTTTTTCCTGATCAAAAAAGTGAGGGAAAAAGATATGAGATCAGGTTTGATCTTTATCGTTTTCCCTGCATTGTTCATTCTGCTTTTCTTTGTTTATCTATATTTTGCTTACGGGAATTTTTCTCCTATGTCAGTTTATACAGGTGTTCTGACAGAAGCTCAAAGAGCTGAATACATGGAGGGAATGCAGAGTATCAGAATCCAGAACAGAGTTGAGACACTTTTTGATTACTTTTTTGATCAGAGAGACGGACTTATCTTATATAATCCTATTTACATTTTTTTCTTTCCCGGATTAATTTTTGCGTTGAGAAACTTCAAAAAGTATAAACCTCATTTTCTTATATCGGTTGCTTCATTTATTTATCTTCTGTATCACGGATATTCAACTGTTCGACCGGGTTATTGCCCTCAGGCCAGATATCTCCTTCCCGTTGTGTGGACACTAATGCTTTTCTCAATTATTTACTATATTGAAAGTGAGAACAGAATATTTAAAAGATTGTTCATTATTATTCCTCTGTACTCGGTGTTTATAACAGTATTTCAGATATTCAATCCTTTTACTCTTTATCAGAGTACAACGCATAATTATATTGACAGGAGTTCTCTTATTTTTCAGAAACTGGGAAATATTAATATCGATCTCACATCTTTATTACCGTCTTTTATAAAAGTGGATGGGAATTTCTCATATCTTCCAAATATTATATTTTTGCTCATATTTGTTTTGTTTGTTTTTATGTCATTAAGAAAATCTAATATAGAGAGCGGTCGCTCTCTTTCAATTGTTGTATTTATAGTCCTATTTGCTGTTTTTTCTCTTTTCCCCAGAGTTGCCCTGTTTAATCCCGTAAAAGTCAAAACTCTTGCCGGGATGTCATTTCTGGTTCACGGTAATCCTTATCCGAAATCCGATATACTTAAAGATTATGTGTTGACTGTGAAGAACAGTTCTTCAAGAACTGTTACAGTTTCTACTGTAAAGAAGTTAAGGAAAATTGATCTGGATTTTTTCGGACATGAAGAGAACGGAACAATAAGAGTGATTGATTTTGACAGGTCTCCGGAGGAGATCAGTGTTTGGAAAGATCAGCCGAAAACCGTTTCATTAGGAAAACTAAAATATAAAAAGATCGGAGGAAGATATTTTTATACTTTAAATTTTAAGTTCTGCTATTGTCTTGATGATGGTATTAATATAAGAATTGTTCCATTTTAATACAAAACAGGTTGTTTAAACTATCTATAGGAGATTGAAATGAGATCATATTATTTTGTCCCTGTTCTATTAATTACATTTTTTTGTTTTTGTTCCGAGGGTGTTGGCAATAGTGATAAAAATATATTTCAGGATAAGACGTTAAGGGATATTTATGATATTCAGGATCATAGAAATAGTACAGAATTAATCCCCTATTTAAAGAACAGTAATAAAAAATACAGAAAATATGCAGCGTTGGCCTTTGCTTCTGTTCAGGATAAAAAGGCTGTAGGTGATTTGCTGAATCTCCTTTCGGATAAAGATCCGGAAGTGCGCATGGCAACTGCTTACGCACTGGGTCAGATAGCTGATATTAAAGCTGAACCGGAATTGATCAAAATTTTTAAGACCGAGAGATCGGATGCTATTAAAGTGGTTATATTGGAATCCCTTGGGAAATGCGGAGGGGAAGACTCTCTGATATTTTTGAGCGATCCAGGTCTGAGCAAAGGTGATCCGATCCTTATGAAAGGACAGGCAAAAGGTTTATACAGATTTGTTCTCAGGAAAAAATATTCCAGCACAGGGTTAAGAACTGTTGTTGATAATCTGCTTGAAAGTGAGATGGATGACGTAAGGTTCTTTGCATCAAATCTATTGGCGAGAATAAAGGATGTTGATCTATCTGAATACTTTGAGCGATTAAAGAAGTTGATCGGGATTGAGAAAAATGTTGAGATCAAAATGAATCTGATCCTTGCTCTTGGGAAATGTAAAGGAAAAAGAGTAGTGGATCTTTTAGGCTCTTGTCTGAACGATAAGAATGATGAGAAGATCATTGTTAACAGTATTCGGGCGCTTGGTGTATTCGATTATAATGAAATAAAAAGCTATTTGTTAAATTTGATATCGAGTAAAGCGTATCAGATCTCTGTAGCTTCCTCTGAAGTTCTATTAAAGACCGGATCAACAGAAGATATAGATACTTATCTTGATCTTGCCAGGAAGACATCAAATTGGAGGGTAGGGGCAAATCTTTTCAGACTCTCACTAAGAATGACAAGAGAAAAAGGGCCGATCTCATCACTTATAACAGGCTATTACAAGAAATCCATTGATCCATATCAGAAGGGTGCTTTGCTGATCGCATTAAGTGAAGATCCTGAGAACTACGCTTTTGTTGAAAATGAGATTTTCAGGATAACCGATCAGGTAGTATCAACTGCCGGGATGACATCTATTTCCTTAATGTTGCAAAAAAAAGGATATGATCCCGAGCAAATTATATCCGGTGGAAAGGGAACCACAACTTTTAGAAAAGTATTTGCCGATATTTTCAAAAGAGGAATACTTTCCAACGATATCGGCTTAATTACGATCTCTTCATCAGCGTTCAGAGATCCCAGGAATAAGTTCAGGGAAGTTATTTCTGATCTTAAATTTCTTGAAATATCATTAATGCAGATACGAAAACCGGAAATAGAGGCTAAAAAAAGGGAAGTAAGATCGGTGCTCAATTTCTTTCGTGGGATCAAAGAAAGGAAGGAGAATAATTTAGTTAATAAAAAACCTTTGAACTGGGAAAAGATTGTGTTGATCCCCGCTGAACAGAAAGTAAGGATAGTAACTGATGAGGGGAATATATTAATTAAGCTATATGTGAATGATGCTCCGGGTTCTGTATCCAATTTCCTGGATCTTATCAATAATGGATATCTTGCAGCGGGTGCTTTCCATAGAGTAGTGCCAAATTTTGTGATACAGGATGGATGCCCGAGAGGAGATGGATGGGGAGGTCCCGAGAAAACTATCCGATCTGAATTTTCAAGAGCATATTATGAGGAGGGGAGTGTCGGGATGGCATCATCAGGTAAAGACACCGAGGGCAGTCAATGGTTCATTACTCATTCTTCTACTCCTCATCTTGACGGGCGTTACACAATTTTCGGGAGAGTAGTTAAAGGAATGGAAGTAGTGAATAGAATAAAAGTAGGGACACGGATACTGAGATATACTATTTTGTGAATAAGGATTATTGCTTCTCAACCTGCTTAATCATATTTATTATCAGTTTCCTTATTGCCGGAGAGGGTGTTTCTCCGAGCATCTGTTCAAGCAGATTCAATGCTTTGTTCTTTTTTCCCATTTTTATATATCCTCTTGCTATATTTATCTTAGTGTTTATATCTTTAACTCCTGATAACTGGAGTGATCTTTCGTAATTGTATACAGCTTTTTTGTAAAAACCCTTTTTTTCAAAAATACTTCCCCTTAGATTATACAATGGTGAAAATTCAGTATTCTTTATAAGCCCCTTCTCTATATATCTGAGTGCATTATTAGGTTTATTCCGTTTCATTTCCAGCATTGCAAGGTTAAGATAGGCATTTTCGGGTGTGCTGTAATTTTCTGAATTTGCTGCAATAAGGTAGTTTTCCTTAGCAAGATCATAATCACCGAGTTCTGTATAAATAATCCCGATAAAATTGAAAGCATCGGCGTTTGACGGGTTATGTTTTGCGATCTTACTGAATTCTTTCAAACTTTTTTGGAACTTCATCTGTTTAAGATAAACTATACCAAGTCCCATTGTGGCTCCGATCAGCCCTGGCTTTTTCTTTAAAGCTTTAATGAATTGCTCCATTGCAATATTAAGTGATCCCTGATTAAGATACATATAACCTTTGTTTTGATGGTATGCAGCTGTTCCCTTTCTCAGATAGTCGGGTATCGTTTTTACTTCTTTATTGCAGAAACTGAACATTATGAGCATCAAAATTGATATTAGTAGAATTGCTTTTTTGGTCATTATATCTCCTTTTTATTCCCGAGGGCAGAATATACTTTCACTGGTTTTGATATTCCATGAAGACTCACTTCTCCAAGCATTTTGAAATTGAACTTCTTTTTGGTTTGTTTCATAGTAATCTCAGATACTATTATTTCACCTGGTTTTGCAATTGACGATTCAAGCCGCGATGCAATATTTACGCTATTACCAATAACCGTATAATCATAGCGGCTCGGGGATCCAAAATCTCCCGAGATCAGTTTTCCTGAATTTATTCCTATCCTTATTTCTATTTTTTCTTTTTCCGGAACCGAATGGTTTATCTTCTTTAATTTTTTCAGCATTTCAAGTGCAGTACGAATAGAAAGTTCCGCATGATTCTTTTGTTCAAAAGGAACGCCGAAAACGGCCATTATCGAATCTCCTATATATTTATCGAGTGTTCCGTTATTCTCAAATATAATATCTGTCATTTCAGTGAAAAAATTATTAAGGAATACACCGATCTCCATCGGTTTCATATTCTCAACTCTGGTGGTAAATCCTACTATATCCATAAATAAAACAGATGCTTCACTTTCATGATATCCTGTAAATTCATTTGTTTTGCTGTCTTTAAGTTCCATTATCTTTGATACGATTGCGGGAGAGTGATATCTCTCGAGTCTTGAACGAATTTTCTTTTCTCTTATAAGATTATTCTGGCTTTTGATCCCTTCAACTGAAAGACCTGTAAAGTTAGCAATGATGGAGATCATTTCAAGATCCCTTTCCTCAAATATCTTCTCAATTCTTGTGGTATCTGCGTATATCAATCCATATATGGAATTCTTCGTCCAGATGGGGATAGATATTGCCGATCTTATACCGTACATAATTATACTTTTTGCACCGTCGAATCTGGAGTCATCCATCGTATTGGACGATAGAATAGCGACTTTTTCATTTATTGATCTCATCGCAATCGTTTTTGATATTTTCACTTCCTTTTTTTCAGATCCTTCAGAGAGAGAGTATTTAAGATCAAGATTTTTACTTTCACCATCATATGAAAATATGTACAATCTGTTCGGATTCAGGAAAGAGAAAAGGAGTTTCCCAACCTTTTCAAAGCTTTCTTCCAATGTTGTAGCACCTATCAGATTTTTCCCAAGAGTAGTAAGGGATTCCAGCATACTAAGTTCAGAAGTTATTGCATCTTTCCCTTTTTTTAATTTAAGGTTATTGGAAAGAGGGATTATTACAGATATTTTCTGATCATCAATATCTGTTATTTTGTGTTCTTCCTTATTTTCAAGAAATTTCAGAATGCTTCTTCCTACAGTTATATTATCTCCGATTTCGAGATCTTTTTCCTTAATTCTCTTTCCATTGACATAAGTACCGTTCGTACTATTCAGGTCAAATATTTTATAACTGTTTATTCCTTTGACAAGTTTGCAATGTTTTCTGGAAATGGAGTTGTCATCAATAAAGAAATCATTCCCGGAAAGTTTTCCGATTGTTATCTCATCTTTTTTCAATAAAAAAAACAATAGTATATAAGGCTGATAAACTATTTGCAGCAGAAAAAATGGTACCTATTTATGTGGCAATTATGTCTTGGGCATTTGCAACCTATTTAATGTTAAAAGGTGTAAAAAAACTTATTAAAGTAGATTTTTTAACAGCTGCTGGAATTGGAATAGTTGTTGCTGTCA
>CAYNUG010000025.1:8146-22822 GCA_964400545.1 uncultured Clostridia bacterium
AATTGCGTTAAATTTCTAGGGGTGTTCATTGACAACAAAATCTAATTTAAATTCCATTCTATTTTAAGACTCCTCTGCATCAATTCTCCGAGAGCAATTGAAGGATCTTTATCTTCAAACAGTATCTCATATACTTTTGAAGAAATTGGCATTTCAATATCCAGCTTTTCCGATAGGGCTTTGATCGCTTTTGTTGTTTCCACTCCTTCGGCGACAGTGATACTTTTTTTCTCGATCTCTTTTAGATTTTCTCCCTTAGCGATCTTCACCCCGAGCTGAAAGTTCCTTGAAAGTGTGCCGAAACTTGTAAGCATAAGATCACCGATCCCTGCAAGACCCCAAAAAGTTTCTCTGTTCGCTCCGAGCTTTAATCCGATTCTGAGTATTTCCATTCCGGCTCGGGTTACTAAAGATGCTGTAGTGTTATAGCCATAGCCAAGGCCATTTATTATTCCTGAAGCGATTGCCATTATATTCTTCATCGATCCGGCAACTTCAATACCGATAAGGTCATCGGACCTGTATATTCTCAGAACAGAAGAAGAGAATTTTTCCTGGATCTTTTTAAGTATCTCCGGATTGTCAGAAGCGGCAACGATAGCGGTGGGAAAATTTCTGGCTAGTTCTTTGGCGAACGAGGGACCTGATATGGTTATCCATTGCTTCAGGATATCATCCCCGAGAACATCTGTGGCAATTCTGGAAATGGTTTTAAGACTTGTGGCCTCAAAGCCTTTTGATAAACTAATAAGTATCTTTCCGGATAGTTTTTTCCTAAGAGATTCAAATGTTTTTCTTATAAATTTCGAAGGTACGGCAAAGATTATAATATCTGCATTATCAACCTCGTCAATCAGTTCCGATACTGGAAAAAGATTTTCAGATAAGGTTATTTCAGGGAGAAATAGTGAATTCTCTCTGAATTTTTCTATAGATTCTATTACCTCTTTCTCACGTACCCATAATTTAACATTGTGACCCTGTAATGCAAGATAATTTGCAAATGAAGTTCCCCATGATCCGCCTCCAATGACCAGTATGTTATCCATTCTCTCTCCGGTAAAGTTTATTTTCGGTTCCTGATCTGAGCCTTTCTATATTCCTCCTGTGTTTGATCACAATAATAATGATCGTTATAAGGATTATTATGGATGCTTCAGGAATGTTTGTAAAAAGAATTGTGAAGAAAGCACCGGAAATACCTGCAATAGATGAAATAGAAACATAACCGGTCTGGAACAGAAAGAAGATGAAGATCAACGCAAAAACCGGGAAAACGAAAAGACCGTCCGGAGCAGCCATGTATGCAATGAAAACTCCGGCAAATGTTGCCACACCTTTTCCACCGCGAAATTTGAGCCAAATAGGGTAACAATGTCCGATTATTGCGAGTGCCCCTCCTCCTAATACCAAGGGGGGGTATTTGAAGTGGATAACACCGTAAATTACAGGAAGAATGCCTTTAATCACATCTACAAGGAGTGTTATTGCTGCAGCTTTCCCTCCTAAGATCCTGAATATATTTGTTGCTCCGATATTGCCGCTTCCTTCGTTGCGGATATCATTTTTTGCTGAGATACGGAAAACAATGAAGCCGGTGGGGATAGAACCTGCAAAATATGAAAATACTAAGAATAAGATCTCGTGGCTTCCCAAATTTTCTCCTGCAAAGATTATAGTTAAAGATAAGAATTTTGTAAAGGTAATGTTTCCACAGGAAGACCATCCTTTTTAAATATTAAAACCCGAATCGGGGATTTACGACATTGTTATATACTGAACCGAATGTAAATCTGATCCCGGTTGAGAACCAGTATGCATAACTCGTAGCCAATGCTGAAACATGAAGAAGAATTTCCTCATTTGTTAATTCTCCTTTAGGCAGATATAGCTGATCATGGATCAGAGAATAACCCCCACTGAACTCAAAGGAAAGTCCTTTGATGATCCTCCATGAAATACTTGTAGAGATGTCAGCAGAATATTTATTGAAATCGTGGAAATAGTTGGAACCTGAAATGGAACTGTTGATCGAACCCCATTTCTGTTTTAATTCAAGCGAGAAGGATATATCATGGAAATACAAAGTCTCCGACAATTTTCCGTAAATGGTCTCATCGATATATTTTACTTTTTTAAATCCGATCGAATATTGGATCCTGAACTGTTTTTTTGTCGCTTCCTTATATGGAAAAATATTATACTCAATTGACGGAGATAATCGAAATTCAAGTGCCTTGTTCTTGTAAGAGGATTTGTTTGCATTAAGGAATCCCCCCACAGACCAGTGCTCTCCCAGACTTTTTACGTAGGTTGTTTTTATTGATTGGGATTTACTAACACTTTCAATATCATCCCCATCTTCAATTTTATAGTGAGAAGTGTATTTACTTGAAAATAAACTTAGCCTGATCCTTGATCCGGGAGTTACCCGATTTGCTGATGCGATATACATCAAATTTCCTGATTTGTAGGACTCCTGTCCGTTGAACCATCCTCTTAAACTTAAATTGAACACCCAGCTATTCCATTTGTCAGAAGTTAGAGTAGGGTCAAGTTTTTTTGTGAAAGAGATGTTAATATATTTTGCAAGCTCAGAATCTTTTATATATCGGATCAGCCCCATTTTCAGCGTTTTAACGATCCCTATTCGTACCTCATCGTCAGTATCGTCCTGCTTGGAAATATACTTGAGCTTTTCAGTAATTCCCTTGAAATTTTTTTCTCCTGAGAATTCCATAGTATATTCCTGCCCACCACTCCCGGTTCTCAGTTTTGTAATAAGAAGGTATATCTGAGCTTCTTTCACTTCTGTAACATAGTTTACAAAAGTTATATTGGTTCTTATGAAATCCAGATCGCAACTATTACAATCAAGAAAAAGTTTAGGAGCATTTTTTTTTATTTGTGCATAATCGCTGTTGGTTTTTATTATTGGACTCTGTTTTGGCAGTAGTGGTACAAATATGAATAATAAAACAAGTATTATTGATGCAGATTTCATAGTTCTCCCCGAAATTGAAATTATTAATTAAAGTCTTAACATATTCAAATATATTTTGCAAATAAAGTTAGTTTTGTTAATCGTATTTTACTTTGACAAGAATGAGGCCTTCCGGTTTTGCGGTATGCCCTGCAGCTCTTCGGTCCTTAGCTTCAAATATTTCAGGTAACTCTTTTACAGCTATTTTTCCTTTCCCGACATCAATTATTGTTCCTACCATGTTTCGGACCATGTATCTGAGGAAACTTTTTCCACTGACTTTAAATATTATCTCATCACCTTTCGCTCTCATCTTGAACTCATCTATTGTTCTGATCCTGTTCTTGTGGGGTTCATCGGAAGTGAAAGAGCTGAAATCTTTCTTCCCAAGAAAGAACTTTGTGGCTTTCTTCATTTTTCTTTTATCGAGAGGATATGGGATATGGTTATAAAAGCGGGAATTAAAAGGTGAAGCAACTTTTCCTTTAAAGATCCTGTAGACATATGTTTTTGATTTAGCATTAAATCTTGCGTTAAAAGAATGGTCTACGAGCTCACAATCTTTGATCCGTATATCGACAGGAAGAAGTGAATTTAAGGCACGTTGGAGAGAATCCGGATCTATATTGATGTTTAAATAAAAATTAGCTGTAAGACCCGACGAGTGTACACCTGCATCTGTCCTGCTGCTGCCTGTAATAGTTACCATTTGTTTAGAGATTATTTTAAGAGCAATAACAAGTTCTTCCTGAATCGTTCTGATCCCGTTGCCCTGAAATTGCCACCCTTTATAATCTGTCCCGTCAAAATGGACTATTACCTTATAGTTGTTTTTCAATTCAGCCGATCCTGCTTAAAACTTAAAATGTTTTTTTTTAAAGAAATACCCTGGCTCGATCCAACTTTTTTTCAGGGAAATATCTTTATTTGACCTTTCCGGAACGGATGCAAGATGTGCAAACCCTAAGACTTCTGGTCTCACCGTCAATGGTAACTTTAACTTTCTGAAGGTTAGGGAGCCATCTCCTTTTTGTTGACTTGTGAGAATGGCTTACATTATTTCCGGTCATTGGTTTCTTTCCGCATATATCACATACTTTTGCCACTTTGAAATCCTCCTTAATGAAAGTATTGACAATTTTACTAGATTTTGACATGAAAATCAATTCATTCTTATATTGTTTTAATGAAAATGAATTAATTTGATCAAAAATATAGTTAAATTTTTTCCATCCTCTCTTGTAAAGTACTAGTATTTTTATTAAAATTCACTTATCGGATTTTAAATTCTTATTCGGAATGGAGATATTTTGATAAAAAGGATATTTATATTTTTGCTTATCGTGATCTACCCTTCTTCTCTTTTCAATGGTGAAACGTTAATGACAGGAAAAGAGATACTTGAAAAATTTTATAAACGTACGGAATGGAAGAAAGTAGAGATGGAAATTGAAATGACACTTGTTAACAGGAGAGGGCGGAAAAGGGTCAGGAATTTTGTTGTTTTTTCAAAATATTTCGGAAAGGATCTTAAAATGTTTTTTATGTTTACTTCACCTTCTGATGTTAAAGGAATCAGATTTCTTACATATGACAAGAGGGATCAGGATGATGAGCGATGGCTGTATTTACCTTCAATGAAGAAAATACAAAGGATAAGCGGGAGTTCCAGGAATGATTATTTTATGGGATCTGATCTTACATATTATGATCTCACCAAAAGAGATGTCAAGAAAGCAACTCATAAACTTTTGAATGGTGAGCAGGGATCTCCTCTATGGATAATTGAATCAATACCGGTCAAGAATTTTGATATTTATGAAAAGATAGTGACAAAGATAAGAAAAAAGGAATTTGTTCCTGAGAGAATAGAATTTTTCGGCAGGAATGGAAAACTTGTAAAAGTAATGAGTTCTTTGGAGATTGAAAAGGTTCGTGGGATCTGGTTCGTAAAAAAACTGGAAATGAAGAATGTTATTAAAAGGCATAAAACAATTCTTGAGGTCAAGAAGATATCTTTTGATCGTAAATTCAAAGATGAGATATTCACACCTTCCCGATTCTCGAGGATCAGAATAAATTGAATTCCGGAAGGTTGTGGTTGAGTTTTATTCTGTTTTTATTTTTGACTTTTTCTTTTTGTAAAATCGGATATACATACGAATTTTCCGGAACTTTTGATTCATATCATTCATTTAGGTTTACTGAAGGAGGCGGGATCCTCGTCTCAAAGAATATATTCAACGGAGATATTTCTCTTCCCGTAGGAAAGGGTTACTTTAATCTTTCTTTTAGGGGGACTCAGAATAGTTTTGTTCGCCCTGTCTTCCAATCAGAGATCAGGGAAGCCTATCTGGAGTATTCGATAGGGAAGTTTGAAGTGAGAGTCGGTAGGCAAATAATTCCCTGGGGTAAAATGGAGAAAATAAGGATATCAGATATAATAAATCCTCAGGATCTCAGAGAGTATATTTCCTATGATTATGAAGAATTAAAGATCGGAGTAGATGCTCTTCAATTAAATTTTTTTTCGGATAGAATGAGATTTGATCTGATATGGGTGCCATTCTTCAGGAGTTCCAGATCTCCTTCTCCCGGATCTCCCTGGGATTTTGGCTATCCTTATATACCCGGATCAAGCGGGGAAAGAGTTCACGTTGATCTTCCGGTGAGATCTTTAAAGAATAGTGAGTTGTTTGCAAAGGTTTCGTTCTTCCTTAAATGGGCGGATATTGGGTTTTTCGGATTTTCATCATTTAATGATCTGCCCGAAGTTTTTTTAAATACAGAAATATCTGATAATGATGCAGAATATAAGCTGAAAGGTGAATTTCATAAAATGTCGGGAGTAGGATTTGAATTCACAAAACCTGTTGATTTTATAATCTTGAAGGGTGAAATGGCATTTGTAAAAGGTTTCGGATTAAAGAGTTTCGGAAGCCCCGGTGAATTTATAAGAAAAGATAAATTACAGTTTGCTTTAGGTTTGGATATACTCCTTCGTGGTGAATTCCAATTCTCGATCCAGTTTGTAAAAGAGAAGGCGATCGGGATAATGCAAGGTGTTATCCCGGATCAATTGCTGAATATGATGACCTTCAAAATATCAAAAAAATTTTTTAGAAATAAACTTGATGTATCAAATTTCTTTTTCATTATGACTAACGGAAGTGAATCATACAACAGGACAAAAATGTGTATATATCTGACTGATGAGTTGCATTTGATTGCAGGAACGGATATTTTTAATGGAAATGGAGATGTTTTTGGGAAATATAAAAAGAACTCTCAATTTTGGATAAAATTAAGCTATATGTTCTAATTAAGGGGCACAATAGATACTGAAAAAAAATGAAAGACCTTAAACGTGTAAATACTTGGTTCAAAGAAAGCGGGTCATTTATAATCCGCTTCAGATGGATATTTCTAATTGCATTGCTTCTCCTCGATATTATTGCGGTATTCGGTGTAAAAAAGATTGAGATCATTGCTTCCGATCAGGGGCTTTTTCTCGAAGATGATGAGATAGTTAAGGCGACAAGGACATTTGAAGAATACTTCGGGAATAATGATTTTGTTGCTTTACTCGTAGAATCGGATGATGTTTTCAGTGCTACTACCCTTCGCATGATAAGAGAGTTATGTTCTGAATTGGAATTGAGAGTTCCGTATGTTGATCAGGTAATTTCCCTTACAAATCTGAGAATTCCAATAGGAACGGAAAATGGGTTTGATATCATCCCGATAATTCCGGAGAAGATCCCGACATCTTTGGAAGAATTGAAGAAATTAAAGACAAAAGCATTTTCAAAAAAGATCCTTATTAATAAGTTGTTCTCAGATGATTCCAGGCAGACATGGATCATTATTAATCTCCTCCCGTATCCTGAGAATTGGCGTAATAGTTCAAATAAACATCCGGAGTTCAGGTTGGGGGAAAAGGTTTTAGAGGTAATAGGATCAGAGAAATTTAAAGGATTTAATATTAAGGCTACCGGATATCCGGTAACTCAATTCGAGGGCAATGAGTTCTTTAAGAAGGAGACGGTCAGAAATATACTTATCTCAATGATTGTTGCAATTATACTACTTACTTTGTTCTTAAGATCATTGAGAGGCGTGATCTTCCCGATAATCACGACGGTCAGTTCACTACTTATTGTTTATGGAGCTATGGGATATGCAGGAGTAAAGATAAACAATCTTGTTATCACAATCCCTTTACTCCTCGGGATGTCTATCTCGATAGGATATTCCGTTCATATATTTAATTTTTTCAGATATAAGTCAAGAAGTTCCGGGAAAAGGAGAGGATCTATCCTTTATGCAATGGAGCATACCGGGTGGCCTATGTTCTTTACGGCTCTCACCACATTCGGGTCCTTTCTTTCGTTTGTTCTGATACCTATCAGCATTCTTCAATGGTTGGGATTTACAACAGCTATGCTTGTAATGGTTATTTATCTCATTGTCATTACGATTACTCCCGCTCTACTTAGTTTCGGAAATGAAATCACCAGTACTGACAAGTATCTGATCTCCAAAAAATATTCCTCACAATCCTTATCTTTAAAATTTGGCAAACTTGTTCTATCAAATCAGAGGAAAATAGTGACCGTTGTAATTATTTTAATAATAATTTCGGTTTTCGGGATTATCAGGACAAAAGTAAAAGTGGATCATAAAACCACTTTCGGTACTAAACTCAGTTACATAAAAAAAGCTCACTATATAGCAGAAACAAAAATAGGATCACTATACAACTATAATATAATCCTGGATTTCCCGAATCCTGAGAGCGCCAAGGATCCCTTGATATTGAAAAATCTGGAAATTCTTGTAAATGAGATCAAAGGGTTAAAACTTACAAAAAGAGTTACTTCTATCATTGATATGGTGAAAGAATTAAATCAGGTTGTCCACGGTGAAAAACAGGAATTTTACAGTATCCCTTCTGATAAGCAACAGATATCACATCTATTACTCCTGTATGAAATGTCAGATGGTAACCAGATCGACAAATGGGTCGATTATGATTATAAACTCTTAAGGATAATGGTCGAAGTAAAAGATTATGATACAGCTTTTATCCTGCAGGAAAAGGAGTACTTGAAAAAGAGAATGGGAAGTTTGTTTCCCGGAGTACATGTAGGATTTTCCGGAGTTCTTTACAGGGTTGCACATGTTCAGAATTATATTATTAAGGGCGAATTGATCTCATTTTTTGTTGCTATGTTCGTAATTTGTTTTTTGATGTCTATTGTGTTCAGAAGTTTCAAAGCTGGAATTATCGGTATTGTCCCCAACCTTGTTTCCGCATCGATACTGGTTGGTGTAATGGGGTTTTTCGGAATTCCCATGAATCTGATAACCATGACAATAATTCCTATGCTTCTCGGGATAGGTGTGGACGATTCTATCCATTTTATTAATCATATGAAATTTGAGATTAATGAAGGACGAAAATATTCTGAATCGATATTGAGATCATTTAAAACAGTTGGATATACACTTTTTATTACATCTTTTGTGCTTATAGCGGTATTTTCCATATATACAACTTCGATCGTAAAAATGTTTATTCATTTTGGGGTTTTGACAATGTTAGGACTGGGTGTTGCACTTTTGTCTACTTATCTTCTGATACCAATTCTTATCATCCGCTTTAAACCATTTAAATAAACCCCTTTATAGGATGTTTCGCTTTACTTTAAAATTGGCCGGTCATATAATTTGAAGCTAACGGACTGAGGATCCAGATAATGAACTTTGCATTTATTTATACTTCTTTGATACTTTTGATATTGACGGTGATACTTGTTCTGGAGATGGTAGAAGTGGATATTGCGATCTTTTCTGCTCTTCTTTTGTTAATTTCAGGAGGTGTAATTAATGTAAAAGAGGCATTTTCCGGTTTTTCAAATCATGGAATGCTGACTGTTGCTTTTCTTTTTGTTGTTGCAGGGGCGCTCCAGAAAACTGCAGCGATAGATCAATTCGGACATATGATCCTGGGGAAAGGAAAAAAGATATCTGTAACTTTATTGCGATTTCTTCCCGGTGTGGCTTCAATTTCCGCTTTTTTTAATAATACACCTATCGTAGCTATTTTTATTCCCACAATAACCGGTTGGGCAAAGAAGAAAAACATCTCTCCCTCAAAATTGCTTATCCCGTTGTCTTACGCAGCGATACTGGGTGGACTATGCACACTGATCGGGACCAGTACAAATCTGGTTGTACATGGACTAATGCTTGAGAACGGTATGGAGGGATTTTCATTTTTTGAAATTTCAAAAGTAGGTGTTCCGATGGCTGTTATCGGGATATTTTTTATTTCATTTTTGGGTCACAAGCTCCTTCCGGACAGGAAAGAACCGATAGCGGAACTGGGAGAAAAAACGAGAGAATTTGTTGCCGAAATGAAGGTGGACGAAAATTTCGAGAAATTGGGTTATACGATCGAAGATGCAGGATTGAGACATTTAAAAGGATTATTTCTTTTCCAGATAGAAAGAAACAAGATAATTTACACATCTGTCTCTCCAGATGAAAAGATATATTTGAATGACAGATTGTTTTTTGTCGGTCTTCCTGAAACAATTATGGACCTGAGAAAGATAAAGGGACTTACACTTCTTAAAGATATTGTGTTTGACCCGTCAAACTATGATTCAGAGGAAGTTTCTACCTTTGAAGTTGTAATATCCTCAAATTCTCCTCTCGTTGGGAAATGTGTAAGGGATAGTAAGTTCAGAACATATTATGATGCTGTTATAATTGCGATTCATAGAAGTGGTGAAAGGATAAAGGAAAAGATCGGTGATATTGTCCTTAGACAGGGAGACACACTTCTGATTCTGGCTGATCGTGGTTTTATTGATCTTTGGTACAACCGGAAAGATTTTTTTCTGGTGTCACGATCTGCAGATGTTGAATCCAAACCGAAAATTTACAGTTATTTATCCCTGGCTGTCCTTATCCTCATGATTGTAATGATGGCATTTCAGGTTATCCCTGTACTACTGGCTGTTAGTTTGGCGGCGATGATCCTTGTTATCTCAGGAACAATATCTCCATATTCTGCCAGGAATTCAATTGACTGGAAAGTTATTCTGGTCATTGCCTCGGCTTTTGGAATTGCAAAAGGAATGCTTAATTCAGGGGTCGCTTCTTTTCTGGCCAATCAGGTAATAACACTTTCAGATTCTCTCGGGCCGATAGGAATGATCGCAGTGATCTATTTCATGACCAGTTTTTACACAGAGATAATAACAAATAATGCTGCTGCCGCATTGATAGTTCCTGTTGCAATATCAGTTTCTAAAACAACCGGATTGGATCCTATCCCTCTGATGGTAACTGTTGCTATTGCTGCTTCTGCGAGTTTTGCGACCCCGATCGGATACCAGACCAACCTTATGGTATATGGTCCGGGAGGGTACAAGTTCAGAGATTTTTTAAAGATAGGAGTTCCGATGAACTTATTAATGGGCGTTGTTGCGGTCATGCTGATCTATTTTATTTATTATTAAGATAAACTTTCATTAGTTAAATTTTTGAAATTTTTTTTCAATGCCTATACTATTAATAGAGAGAATAAGTATGCTATTTTATTCTTATTCAAATTTTCTGATCTATTGAAACTTTATATGAATTTGTTGAGTCATATATATATTGAATTGATTAAAAATGAAAAAACTATATTTGATAATTCTAATCGCCGCAGTTTCATTACAGGGGATAGTTGTATTTGGTAATGATACTAATACAAAACAAAAAGATGGAAAGAGTATGGGTATTGTTGAGAAGATAGGTTTTATTCACAGTTTTATTTCCGATGACCTGACTGGTGATGATGAGGTTGAAATAGGTGTCGATTCATACGGAGAAGCATTTTATAAAATTTGCAGTTCTGATGGGGAATCTATTGTAAAAGGTGGTTTGCTCAATAGAGGTTTGAACATTATCGGAATACCTGTTGAACTTATAACCGGAAAGAACAAAGGAGTATTTTTCTTTTTTGCAAAAGATAGCGAACAAATTACCGGGAAGCAGATCATTTTACTTCCTGATAGAATTGAAACAATTGATGCCGATCCGGAGATAGAGGATAGCGATGCGGTTGGAGACAGATATAAACATGAGATAATTGTGACCGGGGAGGATAACAGATTTAATGATTATGCTTCACGAGTTACCCTTGATTCTGTTACAGGAGATTATCCGGCCTTGTCGCAGGGAATCCCGGTACTCCCTTTAGTATATCTTTTTATTACAAAGATAGTACATTCGATAAAAAAAAATCGAAAAAGAAAGAGCTGTCTATTTTCAGAGACAGAAATATATGTAAAACAGAAGAAGGACAAAGGAAAATCCTCTCTTCTGAATCTCCGTATCTTTATATCAGAAATGTAACCTTTTTTGGGGACGGTTCTTCATTACGTGTACAGTTTGATGGTTTAATAATTCAGAATCCAATTAAATAATGTCAGTCAGGATAAAATAATATTAAGAGTTATCACTTTTCAAATTTTTTTATATTTATATTGGAACCAAGTATCAGAATCGAGTCGTCCTTTTTAAACCTGTATTCAGGTGTGGGAAATATCAGCCCTGTCTCTTTATTTTCTTCACTTTCAGCCCCAGGTTTGATCAGAATGACTTCAATTCCAAATCTACTGCGAAGATTTATTTCCATTAAAGTTTTATTTATAAATTCTGAGCGGATAGGAACTTCGGAAAGTGTTTTTCCGTCTCTCAGTGATATTTGTTTGAATTCCGGGATCATATCTATGTAGCTTGAAAATGAATTTACCATATCACGTCTAAGCATTTCACTATTGTAGATCTCAATAATATCATCTTTTGAGATGCAACCGATCAGTTTTTTTCTGTCCTTTTTGTCTACAACCGGGAACTCATCAATCCCTACTTCGGAAAAAGCTTTCATAACGATATCAAGAGTATCGTCGGGAGTAAAATGTTTTTTCAGAGGAATGAGAAGATCATAAGCGATAATGATCGGATCAAGCAACTCCGATTTGTTTAATATTTTTCTAAGGTCATAAATGGATATTATTCCGAGAAGGCTGTCTTCTTTGTCAACAATAAAGAAATTGGGGTGTGAACTGCTTACTATTAAATCCAACAGTTCAGGAAGCGGAGTATCGGCATATACAAATTCAAAATCAGATTTCATTGCTTTTGAAACATGAAGCGAATGTAATACATTTGTTTCCTGACCCTGAAAAATATTTATTCCTTTTCTGGATAATTTTAAAGTATATATCGAATCACGCCTGATCCTTGAGGTAATTAAAACGCTTATAATACACGTTACCATTAAAGGAAGAATTATCCGGTAATCATTAGTTAGTTCAAAGATTATCAGAATTGATGTGATTGGAGCGTGCATAGCTCCTGCAGCAACGGCACCCATCCCTACCAGGGCATAAGCTCCCGGGTTGGATGTTATGGCAGGGAACAAATTGTGGACGATGGTTCCCAGAAAACCACCGAGAGTTGCTCCCAGAAATAGTGAGGGAGCAAAAATACCACCGGACCCACCGGATCCTATCGTAACTGAAGTAACAAAAAGTTTTAAAAAAACCAGGAACAGAAGGAAATACCATACCAGCTTTCCGTTTAAGGCTAAACTTATCGTATCATAACCAACACCGAATATTTGTGGAAATTTTATTGCGATAACTCCGATTATTAATCCACCCAGAACTGGTTTCAGTAAATAAGGAATTTTGATTTTTTCAAAAAGATCTTCGGTCTTGTATAGAATACTGATGAAGCCAAGAGCAACAAAAGCAGATAAAATACCGAGAATAGCATAAGGGATCATCTCAAAAACACTGACCAATTGGTAGTGAGGAATAATAAAGGCCGAAAAATCTCCAATAAAATGTCTGGAAATAACAGTAGCACTTACAGAAGAAACAACAACCGGACTAAATTGTGAAATGCCAAAATCAGCGAGTATTATTTCAACTGCAAAAAGTGCTCCGGCAATAGGAGCGTTAAAAGTTGCCGCAATTCCGGCAGCAGTACCGCAAGCGACAAGTGTTCTTAGCCTTGATCCGGTGATCTTCAGGATCTGTCCCAAAACAGATCCGATTGCAGATCCGATCTGTACGATAGGGCCTTCACGTCCAACTGATCCACCGGATCCTATACATACGGCAGATGCTGCTATTTTTGCGATCATTACACGAGGGCGAATTATTCCATTCCTGAGTAAAATTGATTCCATTACCTCTGGAACGCCGTGTCCTTTAGCTTCCTTGGCGAATTTGTAAACGATCGGTCCTACTATCAAACCTCCGATTACAGGAGGAAGAAATTTCACATACCATGGAAGATTCAAAACATATTCTAATGAATAACTCCAGGTTCCGAAAAATACCCACTGGAAAAATCTGATCGCAAATCTGAAGAAAATAGCACCGAACCCTCCCAATATTCCGATCACCAGTGCTATCAAAACCATAAGTGTATGTTCATTGATCTTCCATTGTCTCAATTTTCTTACCAGATAAAAATCATTGCGGAGTGTTTTTTCGGTCATGGTGAAATATTATAAGATTGCTAATAGATAGTAAAGTGATTTGAGTTGTTATTATTATTGATACTCTTGATGATTGGTCAAATCAATAAGAATTAATTTTTCAGGATAAAGAATTAATTTTATTATGATTTTTTAATAGCGTATTTTTTTATTGGAAATTATTTTTTATTAACTTATAATCTCCGTTTGAAAAGGAGTTGAAATGATTAAAAGAATATTTCTTGTTGTTATAGTAGCAATTGTTTTTAAAAAACCCGGAGTTTCTGAGCAACATTGGGAAGAAGAAGGCCCTGACAGCTGTACCAGCATTATGGTTGGACGAGCTGCTTCTGCAGACGGGTCGGTAATGACATCTCATACATGCGATGCAAACTACAGAACATGGCTCGAAATTGTTCCTGCGGGAAAACATGAAAAGAAGGAAAAAGAAAAAATATATAAGGGGAAGATGCATACAGGATCTGCGACTGATTCAAAGGGACTTAAAGTACTTGGGGAGATACCGCAAATCGATAATACTTTTAAATTCATTAATACAGCATACCCAGCAATGAATGAATACCAACTCGGAATGGGCGAGTCAACATTCGGAGGAAAGAAAGAGTTGAAAAGTAAAAAAGGAATATTTCAGATCGAAGAGCTTCAGCGTGTAGCACTTGAGAGATGTAAAACCGCCAGGGAAGCTATCATATTGATCGGAGATCTGATCAAAGAATACGGGTATTGTGATTATGGTGAGGCAATAACTATTTCTGATAAAGAGGAAGTTTGGCATATGGAGATCGTAGGTCCGGGCAAAGGAAAACTCGGTGGAATTTGGGCGGCAGTAAGAATTCCTGATGATCATGTCGGAGTTGCGGCTAATATAAGCAGGATCGGTGAAATAAAATTTAAGGATCCGGATAATTTTTTATACTCAAAGAATGTCATAAGACAGGCAAAAAAGCTTAAGTTATATGATCCGAAAAAAGATGGAAAATTCAGGTTCTGGAAGGCATATGGAGATTCTTACACTAAAAAGCCGTTCTCTATAAGGGAATATTGGGTGTTTAATTCTGTTGCACCATCCTTAAAATTGAAATTTGATGTTGATGAGCTCCCTTTCTCTGTGAAA